>JAJFJX010000461.1 GCA_021773655.1 Panacagrimonas sp. | reverse complement strand
GCCGTGGCGCTGCACGGCGCCCGACACAAACCCGGCGGCTGGCTGTGAAAAGCTCCCGGTGACTCCGCTTTCCCGCCGCCCCTGAGGAGACATGACGATGCATCGCAAGCTTCCGGTTTACCTGCTGGTGGATACCAGCGGCAGCATGAGCGGCGAACCCATCGAGGCCGTCAAGAACGGCATGCAGTTGCTGGTGTCGACCTTGCGCCAGGACCCGCACGCCCTGGAGACCGCATACCTGTCGGTGATCGGATTCGGATCCGAGGCCAGTGTTCTGACGCCGCTGACCGAACTGGCCGCGTTCCAGGCGCCTGCCCTGACCGCATCCGGCACCACCAGCATGGGGGGCGCACTCAGGCTGGCGGCCCAGCGCATCGACGAGGAAGTGTCGCGGACCACCGCAGAGACCAAGGGCGACTGGAAACCCCTGCTGTTCCTGCTGACCGATGGCAATGCCACCGATGACCTCAAGGGCGGGATCGAGGCCTTGCGCCAGCGCAAGGTCGGAACGGTCGTGGCCTGCGCCGCCGGCCACCAGGTGGACGAGCAATCGCTGAAGTCCATTACCGAGATCGTCCTGCGCCTGGATACTGCCGACAGCGCCACCATCGGCGCATTCTTCAGGTGGGTTTCGGCCTCGATCGCCGTGGGCAGTCAGAAGGTCGAGCAGGCCGGCAAGGAAATGCTGGGCATCGCAGACCTGCCGGCGCCCCCCAAAGAAATCAATCTCGTGGTCTGACCCCGGTGGCGGTCAAGCTCAACAAGCAGCCACGGGGCGATGATCGGCCCGGGTCGCAGCGTGCCCGGTCCCGAAGCCCTGAACCCCGGGGGCCGTGCCCGATGGTCTGCGCCGAATCGAACCGCCCGACTTCGGGACGCCAGTTTCGTGCCTCGATGCTCATTCGGCCGACGGATCGCTTCGTCCGGCTGCTCATGGACGATCACCTTCCCGCCCGACAGGCCTGAACCATGCGACGTCTACCCGTCTACCTCCTGCTCGATACCAGCGGTTCCATGCGCGGCGAACCGATTGCTGCGGTCAACGTGGGGCTGCAGGCCCTGATCGCCAGCCTGCGTCAGGACCCCTCTGCCCTGGAAACCGTGCACGTCTGCATCATGACCTTCGACGCCGCGATCACGCAGGTGGTGCCGCTCACGCCGCTGGATCAGCTCCAGCTCCCCACCATCACCACCCCGCAGTCCGGCCCGACCCTGCTCGGGCTGGCGCTGGAGTCGCTGGTTGCAGCACTCGACCGGGACATCGTCCGCAACAGCGAAGGCGCCAAGGGAGACTGGGCGCCGCTGCTGTTCGTGATGACCGACGGCAGTCCGACCGATCTGCAGGTGTATGAAGAACAGGTCACCATCATCAAACGGCGTGCCTTCGGCAACATCATCGGTTGTGCCGCGGGGCCGAAGGCCAAACAGGAATATCTGCTGCAGTTGACACCCCACGTTTACGCTCTGGACACCATGGACAGCGCCTCGTTTACCAGCTTCTTCAAGTGGGTCTCCGAGGCGGTGAGCACGGGCAGCCGCAGCCAGGGCGCGACGGACACGGCCTCGTTGCCGCCGCCGCCGAAGGAAATCCAGTTGGTTGTCTGATCACGTTCCTCAGCCAGGAGGATGCTCCGATGCGACGCCTGCCACTTTTCTTTGTCCTCGACGTGTCGGAGTCCATGCTCGGCGAGCCGCTCTACCAACTGGAGGAGGGCCTGGAGCGGATCGTGACGACCCTGCGCACCGATCCGCACGCGCTGGAGACGGCCTACCTTTCCGTGATCGCGTTCGCCGGCCAGGTCCGCCGCCTGTGTCCGCTGACGGAGCTGACGGCGTTCTCCGTTCCGCAGCTCCCGATCGGGGGCGGCACGTCGCTGGGCAAGGCGCTGAGCTTCCTGATGGACGAGTTCGACACCCAGGTCCGGAAGGGATCGCCCGAGCAGAAAGGAGACTGGAAGCCCATCGTGTTCCTGATCACCGACGGCACGCCCACGGATCACGTGGATCGGGCAGTCGAGCGCTGGCGCCGACACTACGCCGCGCGCGCCACGCTGATCGCGATCTCGATCGGACACAAGGCGGACCTGTCGGTCCTGCAGCAACTGACGCCAGCCGACAAAGTGCTGACCCTGGAAGCCGCATCGCCGGAGTCGTTCCGGAAATTCATCGCATGGGTCACGCAGTCCATCCAGGTCCGCAGCCGCAGCGTCGGGGATCCGGTGCAGGAAGAGCGCCTGCCGGAAGCGGACAGCTCGATTCTGAAGAAGCTCAACCTCGACAAGCCCATCGAACGGGTCGACGAGACCGCGGCGTTCTTCGTCTCGAAGTGCCAGAAGTCGAAGTTGCCGTATGTGTCGCGTTACGAGCCCGCGCACCAAGAGGTCGAATTCGGCGACGCCCGGATGGCCGCCACCATCTACCGGCTTGTGGGCTGCTATCCCGTGCGCGCGACGTACTTCGAGATGTCATCGGAGCAACCCAACGTCGCGGTGGTGGATTCCTCGCAACTGCTGGGGCAGCCCGGATGCCCACACTGCGGAAACCCGATCGGGTTTGCCATGTGCGGCTGCGGCAACACACTGTGCATCTCCGGCCCCGGGGAGCAGACCTGCCCATGGTGCGAGAAGACCGCGATGTTCGGTCGCGCGCCTGACGATGCCCCTTCGATCGAATTGACCCGGGCCCGGGGCTGACCAGCGATGTGCGTCCATGCACCCGGAGTTCCCCCTGACCCTGCGGTGGACGCGGCACTCGAAGCGCTGATCCGCGCCGTGCCGGTCCCGGCGCAGAACCGCGCCGACGACGGTCGGGTTCCCCCGAACTCCCCCGCCGCACCGACATTGGCCCGACGCCCGTCGATGCCGATCCCCCCGGAGCCCGCCGCACCGGCGCGGACACCTTCCTCCACTGGCCCCCAGTAGCCCGCCCGAAGCCCTCCGAAATGCGACTCGTCCTGCCCAACGCAACCTCCGATGCGGTCTACACCCACCATTTCCACCTTGAGAAAATCCAGGAACTGGCGGGATACGTGATCGTTCGAATCGACGGTCTGGAGGCCGCCAACGGCCTGACTTTCGATGCCGACCAATCACGACTGCACGGGATTCCGCAACTCGGCACCCGGGCGCCGACAGAACTGATCTTCAAGGCCATCCTGCAGGCGCGCAAACCCGCACCCCCGGAACAGGCCGTGGCCGACCTGGTGCTGTTCGTCAATCCTCACCCTCGGTCCCTGTGGAAGCAGATCGAACCCGATGCGGCCCTGCCCTACCGCAAGGCCCACCAGCAGCACCAGGTCCTGGCCTGCGGAGCCTTGCGTGTGATCGCAGCCAGCGTGCGGGGGCGCTCGCATGCCAACAGCGGCACCTTCCGGGAAGATGACTTCGAACTGGCGCACGACGCCGACGGGACCTGGCTGGCGGTCGCCGTGTCCGATGGTGCCGGTTCGGCGCAGCTCTCCAGGCTCGGTTCACGCCTGGCGGTCAGCCACATGACCGCGGCGCTGCTCGACGCCATGAACAAGGCCGAAGCCGAGGTGGGCCCCCGGCTGCCGGCGGACCGGGCGCCGTCCGAGGAGGAGATGGATCAACTGCGACGGGCGCTGCTGGAACCGGTGGGCCGGGCCGCGTTCACCACGGCCAGACACCTGGCCATCGAGGCCAGAGCCCTGCAGGTCGACGAGCGCAAGCTCTCCGCGACGCTGCTAGGCGCAGCGGTGCGCCGCGCCGGGCCGGGAATGCTGGTGGCGGCCTACTGGATCGGGGACGGTGCGCTGGCCCTGTTCAACCCGGAGTCCGCCGACCTGCAGCTCCTGGGGGACGCCGACAGCGGCGAGTATTCCGGTCAGACGCGATTCCTGGCCCTGTCCGAGTTCGCCGGGGATACCTGGGACAACATCAAGAAGCGGTACCGGTGCGTCTGGGTGCCGAGCGGCTACCGACTGGTCCTGATGACCGACGGGGTTTCCGATCCGAAGTTCGGGACCGAGGTGCGGATGCGCGATGCCGCGGTCTGGTCGGCATGGTGGGCCTCGGACCTCGCGCCCCAGGTCAACCTGCAGGCCGACCACACGCATGCCGCCGAGGAACTGGAGCGCTACCTGGGTTTCTGGTCGCAAGGCGAGCACGATGATCGAACGCTGGCCATTGTCGGGATCAACCATGTCCATTGACTCGAAGCCGGTGGTGCGCCTGAGGGCCCACGACGGCACCGCCGTGGAGTTCATCGACGAGATCAAGGGATCCGGCGGACTCAAGGATTGCTACTTCAGCCCCGACCGCAGCTACGTCGTGCTGTTCTATCGCAACCCCGTTGACGCCAACGGACGTGACCGTCTGGGCAACATCGTCGGGCGGTTCCGCGACAACATCTTCAACCAGGCCGGCGGGGACTATTGGCAGAACGTGCTGTGCTGGCCTCAGCGCACGCTGGAATGGAACGGCCTGTTCGGCATCACTGCGCCGACCTACGCCCAGCATTTCTTTTTCCGGCATGGCTCGAAGAATGGCGACTTCCTCAAGATCGCCGGCAAGGAGAAGGAGGGTCGCTGGTTCGCCTCGGCCAACAACCGGAGCAAGTTCCTGGATTCGCGCGAACTCGGCACCTGGGCCAATTACCTGCGCATCTGCCTGTTGACCGCGCGCGGCGTTCGCCGGATGCACCTTGCAGGGCTGGCCCATTCAGACCTGTCCTACAAGAACGTGCTGGTGGATCCCGCGGGAGGCAATGCCTGCATCATCGACCTCGACGGCCTCGTGGTCCCGGGCCGCTTTCCTCCCGACGTCGTGGGCACTCCCGACTTCATCGCGCCCGAGGTCGTGGCCACAGCCAGGCTGGCCAGAGCGGACCCCGGCCGACGCCTGCCCAGCATCCAGACCGACTGCCATGCCCTGGCGGTGCTGATTTACATGTATCTGCTCTATCGGCACCCGCTGCGCGGCAGAAAGATTCACGACCAGGACGCTCAGCGCGATGAAGAACTCTCCATGGGGGAGCGTGCCCTGTTCGTGGAGGACCTCAGGGACGCTTCGAATCGCATCGACGCCACATCGGTGCGGCCGAGCGAACTGCCGTGGGCGGACACCGCGGTTCGGCCATTCACGCTCACCGGTCCCTACCTGGCACCCCTGTTCCTGCGCGCCTTCTGCGACGGCCTGCACAACCCCTCGGCGCGACCGTCGGCAGCCGAGTGGGAAATGGCGCTGATCCGGACGGTCGATCTGCTGCAGCCCTGTGCCAACAGCGCCTGCGAGCAGGCCTGGTATGTGTTCGACAACACGACGTCGCCGCGCTGTCCGTTCTGCAGGACACCGTTCAAGGGTGTGCTGCCGGTCCTGAATCTCTACTACCGCTCCCACAAGGAAGGCTCGTTCCGGGCGGAGAACCATCGCCTGATGGTGTTCACGGGCCAGTCACTGTTCCAGTGGCACGTCAATCGATCCGTGGCCCCCAACGAAAAGCTGCGGCCCGACCAGAAACAGCGGGTGGGCTATTTCGTGCTTCACAACGAGCGCTGGTACCTGGTCAACGAGGCCATGCCCGACCTCTACAACGCTTCGTCGTCGGCGTCGGTGCCCATCGGCGAGAAAGTGGAGCTCTCGGAGGACCTCAAGCTGCTCCTGTCGCGCGAAGAAGCAGGACGCCTGATGCACGTCCAGTTGGTCGGCAACCGCTGATCGTCGCTCCTTCCTTGCGCTGCGCAAAAGCGACCTTTGCCGCAGCCATCGCCGTGGGTGATCGCCGTGGTGATCGCCGTATTGCGAACGGGACCTAGTCGAGATCGCCCTTGAAATGCTCGACGCGGATGTGCGAGGCGCCCTCGCGCACGAAGGGCAAGGCCAGCAGACGCTGCAGCGCCGTTTCAAAACGTGCCTCCTGCACCACGCTGGTGATCAGTGCCACGCTGGCGTCCTCGCGCTCGCGCGGCTCCTTCTGCAGGATGCCCTCGATGCTGATCTCGGATTCGGCCAGCACCGAAGTGATCGCCTTGAGCACGCCGGTCTCGTCGGCCACGCTCAGGCGCAGGAAGTGGCTGGAGTGCACCTCGGTGATCGGCAGCAGCGGCAGTGCCTGCAGGGTGTCGGTCCGGAACCCCAGCACCGGGACCTGGTGACGTGCTTCGGCGCCCAGGTTGCGTGCGACATCGATCAGGTCTGCAACGATTGCCGAGGCGGTCGGATCGCCGCCGGCACCACGGCCGAAGAAGCCCACGGTGCCCACCGCGTTGCCCTGCACCACCACCGCGTTGACCACGCCATCGACCCTGGCGATGAGCTGGTCGTCCGGCACCAGGGTCGGATGCACGCGCATCGACACACCGGATTCGTCACGCCGGGTCAGGCCGAGCAGCTTGATGCGGTAGCCCAGCGCCTGGGCGGCCTGGATGTCCTGCGTGCTGATCTTCGAGATGCCCTCGCAGTACACCGACTTGAACGCCAGCGGCATGCCGAATGCGATGCTGGCCAGCAGCGCCAGCTTGTGCGCCGAGTCCACACCGCCGATGTCGAAGCTCGGGTCGGCCTCGGCGTAGCC
>JAJFJX010000047.1 GCA_021773655.1 Panacagrimonas sp. | reverse complement strand
TCGTGCAGCACTGCGGGCGCTTCCGGCCCGGCCGGTTCCAGCGGCTGATCGTCCAGCGTCTCGCTGTCCACCACGTTGGTGATCAGCACCGCGTGATGGGCGGTCAGCGCGCGTCCGGATTCGCTGATCAGATCGGGCTCGGGCTGACCGGACTCGGCGCAGACCTCCTGCAGGGTGCGCACGATGCTGCGGGCATATTCGCGCACCGAGTAGTTCATCGAACAATAGCTGCGCGAACGCGTGCCCTCGTAGTCCACGCCCAGACCACCGCCGACATCGAGCACGTCGACCGGTGCGCCGAGCCGGCGCAGTTCCACGTAGAAACGTGCCGCCTCGCGCATGCCGCGCGCCACGTCCTGCACGTTGGCGACCTGGCTGCCGAGGTGAAAATGCACCATGCGGACCGCGTCCAGGTGCCCGGCGGCACGCATCAGGTCCAGCGCCTGCAGGATCTGCGGTGTGGCCAGGCCGAACTTGGACTTTTCGCCGCCGGTGTTCTGTTGCGAGGAGTCCGACTGACTGGCCAGGCGCACGCGCAGACCGATCAGCGGCGCCACGCCGAGCGCGCGCGATTCGGCAATCACCAGGGGCAGCTCGGAGAGCTTCTCGACCACGATGTAGACCCGGTGCCCGAGCTTCTGGCCGATCAGCGCGCGGCGGATGTAGGCGCGGTCCTTGTAACCGTTGCAGACGATCACGCTGCCGGGCCGGGCCAGGCCGAGCACCGCGGCCAGCTCCGGCTTGGACCCGGCTTCGATGCCGACCCGGTCGCCGCCGTGATCGACAATGGCCTCGACCACCGAGCGCTGCTGGTTGACCTTGATCGGGTAGACGCCGGTGTAGCGGCCGCCGTAGCCGTACTCCCCGATGATGCCGGCGAACGCCGCGGCCAGCGCATCGACACGATCACGCAGGATGTCGGTGAAGCGCAGCAGCACCGGCAGGTCCAGGCCCTGGCCGGGGAGCTGCCGGGCCAGGGCGTGCAGGTCCACGCTCACCGCGGAGCGGTCGCGGAACGGGTGCACCGTGACCGTCCCGTGCACGGAGACGTCGAAATAGCCCTCGCCCCAGTTGGGCATGTTGTAGAGGCTGCGCGCCTGCGCAGGAGTCCAGGAAGTCACGGAATCGTCACCGGGGGTCAGGGCGCGAGACGTATACTCGCCGGCTCATTTTAGGGGTGCGACATCTACGGTGCCGCACGCCTGCGAAGCCATGATGACATTCTTGCAGGGGTAGACGATGACACTGGATCAGAGCTGGTTTTCCGAGCCCGTCGAGGCCACCGGAAGCGCGTTCTCCCTCAAGGGCCGGAAGCTGCACGAGGAGCAGACGCCCTACCAGAAGATCGAGATCTGGCAGACCGAAACCTTCGGCTACCTGATGACCATCGACGGCTGCACCATGGTCTCCACGCGCGACAATTTCCTCTACCACGAGATGATGTCGCACGTGGTGCTCAACTCGCATCCGAGCCCGCAGAACGTGGTCATCGTCGGCGGCGGTGACTGCGGCACCCTGTCCGAGGTGCTCAAGCATCCGGAAGTGCGCTCGGCCACCCAGGTCGAGATCGACGAGCGCGTCACCCGCCTGGCCGAGCAGTACTTCCCCGAGCTGTGCACGCGCAATGCGGACCCGCGCGCGACCCTGTTCTTCGGTGACGGCATCCAGTGGATGAAGGACGCCGAGGCGGGCTCCATCGACATCATCATCATCGACTCCACCGACCCGGTCGGACCGGCCGAGGGTCTGTTCGGCAAGCGCTTCTATCTGGACTGCATCAAGGCACTCAAGCCTGACGGCCTGCTGGTGCAGCAGTCCGAATCACCGCTGCTGCACCTGGACCTGATCTGCCAGATGCACGCCGCGATGCGCGAGGCGGGCTTTGCCCGCACCGACCTGTTCCATTTCCCGCAGGTGATCTATCCGTCCGGCTGGTGGTCGGGGTCGATCGCCAGCCGGCGCGATACGCCGCCTGTGCAACGGCTGGAGACCCGGACGATCTCTGCGCTGGACACCCGGTTCTACGATGCCGACACCCACCGGGCGGCGTTTGCGCTGCCGCCTTACCTGCGCAGCGCCCTGCGGTCGTCTGCCCCGGACTCATGAGATCCATCCCGGCCGGCCCGTGCCAGGCGGAGCGGGCCGGCCGGGACCATCACCGCCCGGTCGGGGATCGTCTGCACAGACCGGGCGCGCCCGCGGCCGCGGCGCGCTGGCAGGCGCCAGCGGGGTCGCCGATACTGGTACGGAGCTTTCAGTGTGTGGGTAGTGCATGAGTGCAATGACCATTGCAGCGGTGCGGGAACAGATTGGCGCGTCGATCGCCGTCAAGCAGGCGCTGCTGAGCGACGAAGCGCTGCTCGATTCGACGGTCCGTGTGGCGCAGGTGATCGAACGCGCGCTGCGCGCCGGCAACAAGGTCATGCTCGCCGGCAATGGCGGTTCGGCGGCCGATGCCCAGCATCTGGCGGCGGAATTCGTCAGCCGGTTCGAGTTCGACCGCCCGGGCCTGGCTTCCATCGCACTGAACACGGATACCTCCATGCTCACCGCGATCGGCAACGATTACGGATACGACCATGTCTTCGCCCGGCAGGTGGAGGCCAACGGTCGCTCCGGCGACGTGTTCATCGGCATCTCCACCTCCGGAAATTCGAAGAACGTGCTGCGCGCGGTGGAATCGTGCAGGGATCGCGGGATTGTCACCGTTGCACTGTGCGGCAGCGGCGGACGCCTGCGCGAAGTCTGCGAGCACGTGGTGGCGGTTCCGTCCACCCACACGCCGCGCATCCAGGAGAGCCACATCCTGCTGGGCCATGTGATCTGCGGCCTGGTTGAATCCTCCATCTGGGGTGCATCACACGCGCCTGCAACCACCCGGAATGCGTGACGGGTGAGGCCGCCGCACAACCCGCCGCCTGATCAAGCTCATCGGCCGGCGATGCCGGTGGTCGACGTGCTCGGCGTGCACCTGCATGACCTGAGTCTGGCGCAACTGCTGGAACAGATGCGCGACGGCGTGCTGGTGACGCCCAACGTCGACATCATCATGCGCGCGCGCAAGGACCCGGCCTTTCACGCGGTGCTGCATCGCGCCGAGTTTCGCGTGTGCGACAGCCGTATCGTGCAGTGGGCCTGCCGTTTCCTCGGAACGCCGGTCCGGGAGAAACTCTCGGGTTCTGACGTCTTTCCTGCGTTCTGTGCCCATCATCGCGACAATCCGGCGGTTCGCGTCTTTCTGCTCGGCGCGCGTGAAGGAGTGGCCGCCACGGCGCGCGCGCGCATCAACCAGCGCCTGGGCCGCGAGCTGGTGGTGGGGGCGCACTCGCCCAGCTTCGGATTCGAGCGTGACGACGACGAATGCCGGGACATCGTGAACCTGATCAACGCCTCGGGCGCCACCGTGCTGGCAGTGGGCCTGGGCGCGCCCAAGCAGGAGTTCTGGATCATGCGCTGGCGGCCGTTGCTGCCTGGCGTCCGCATCTTCATGGGAATCGGCGCCACACTGGATTTCGAGGCCGGAAACGTCCGGCGTGCGCCGGCCTGGGTCAGCACTGCCGGGCTGGAGTGGCTCTACCGGCTGCTGCAGGAGCCTCGTCGATTGTGGCGTCGCTACCTGGTCGACGACCTGCCCTTCCTGTGGCTGGTGCTCAAACAGCGCCTGGGCCTGACACTGCCGGCGCCGTCCTGAACGGCGCGCGGTCGGTCGAGTGGCAAGGCCGGCCTCATGGCGGGTTCCAACCGGCAGATTCCGGCGCGGGAAAAGCAGGCCCTGGTCGCCTCTGGACGGTCGCGTTCAGCACATTTTTGCTTGCTGCTACGATCCGCGCATGAAGTCGCAGGCATCTCCCGACGCCGGTCTTGCAGCCTCTGCCCGGGGTTGGCGGGCGAATGCATCGGGCGCGACCATCGCAGCCACGATCTGGGTTCTGGGGCTTTCCTACTCGGTGGTCTCGACCGATATCCCGGGCGTGCCGGTGATCGACTTCAGGACCAAATGGTTGCCGCTGCTGCTGATCGCGCTGTTGCTGACCCTTTGGCGCCTGCGCGCGCTCACCACCGTGCTGCGTCAAGTCAACCTCGGCATGGTGCTGCTGCTGGGCTGGGCATTGTTGAGCTGTGCCTGGGCGCCCAATCCGATGCATGTGATTTCCCAGGCGGCGGCGATCATCGGCGTGTCCCTGATCGGCGTGTCGTTCTGCCTGACGGGATGGCATCCGGACCGCTTCATCGGCCTGTTGTGCAAGACCCTGACCACGATCCTGATCGCATCCCTGATTGCCGGCCTGGCGTTTCCGGAGCTCGCCATTCACTCCGAGACTTCCGTTTCGCTCGCCGGCGCGTGGCGGGGCGTGACTTATCAGAAGAACGGCCTGGGTCAGGTCGCCGCCATTGCGGTGATCGTCTGGACGTATCGCTGGGCGGCCAGGGATTGCTCGGGCCGGGTCGCGACCTTGGGCGTGGCGCTGGCCATCCTGATGCTGGTCCTGTCGCGCAGTTCGACCTCGCTGATGCTGGCGCTGCTGGCCTCGATGGCCATCATCATCATGCTGCGCCCGGTGCTCTCCATCGGATGGCTCGGGCGCCGCTCGGTCTTTCTGGTGATCGTGGTTCTGGTGCCCCTGAGCGTTTACCTGGCAGTCGCGACGTCGTTCTTCGGCTGGGTTGGAAACCTGTTCGGCAAGGACGGCACGTTTTCGGGTCGCACCCTGATCTGGGACGAGATTTACCTGGAGATCGCCAAACATCCGTTTCTGGGGATCGGTTATGCCAGCTTCTGGGGGGACTACGATTCGCCCTCCGCCACCTTGATGGTCAAGCTGCAGTGGGCGGTGCCCTCGGCGCACAACGGCTACCTCGAGATCGTCAACGAACTCGGCCTGATCGGACTTGCGTTCTTCATCGCGTTTCTGGTCATTCACGCGATCGCCCTGGGCAGGCTGGCCAGGTTCGACCATCAGCGATTTGCGCTGTACATGCCCCTCTTCCTGTATCTGATTCTGGCCAATGTGTCCGAAAGTGGCTGGATGCGTCCGGTGGACCTGACGCATCTGGTCGGCATGTATACCTCGCTGGAAGTGTCGCGGCTGCTGCTGGCCCGGGACCTGTACCTGAACAGCCTGTCCAGGGCCATTGGAGAGATTCGGCCCGAAAGCCCCGCCCGCCCGCCGCCGCCGAGCAAGCCCTTGGCCGGACCGCGGCCGTCGCGGCCTCTACTGCCGGGCGGTGCCCCGGGCGGCGACGGTCGCTGACCGCCGCTGACCGCACCCGGCCCGCCGGACTCCGATCACCGCCGGTCCATACCCGGACCCATACCCGGCGTCCGCTACGCAAGCTCGATGAGCGCCTGTGACCGAACGCACACTGGCGGTCGATATCGGAGCGCCTGATCGGTGGCGTCGGGCATAGTGTCCGTTGGTCCGAGCAGACGCGAGACGGGGGCGCCCGATGCCTGACGGCTTCTTCAGGAATGCCATGAAAATGAAGCGCCCCGGCTGCCTTCGCGCCGGGGTGTGGCCACGCGGGCTGGCGTTGGTGTACCTCGCCCCTGTTTCGAAGGCATCCCTGCTCCTGGCGCCGACGCCGACACCACGGCGGCCAGGTCCGGCGCGCAGCTTGCATCCACGATCCTGCGCCGGATTCGAGCCTGGCCCCGAGCAGGCGAGCGGGGCGCTGCCCATCCTGTCGTGCCCGACTGCGCCATGAGGCTGCAGCACCCGCGAACCGCGAACATTGAACAGTGAACCTGAGCTCATGTCAGGATCGCCTTCCCCGCAAGCTGCTGCAATGAACGTCCTATCCAGCGCCGCCCGCCTCACGCATCCGGAATCCATGCAACGCCGCTATGTCCTGATCTCGCCGTGTCGCGACGAGGCGCAATACATGCGACGGACCCTCGACTCCATCGCCAGCCAGACGGTGCAGCCGACACTGTGGGTGGTGGTCGATGATGGCTCGACCGACCAGACTCCGGAGATCCTGGCCGCCTACGCCGAGCGGTTGCCGTACCTGAAGGTCGTGACGCGCGCCGACCGTGGCCGGCGGGCGGTCGGACCGGGCGTGATCGAAGCCTTCTATGCCGGGCTCGAGGTCGTCGACCTCGACCAGTTCGATTACCTCTGCAAGCTGGACCTGGACCTGGACCTGCCCCGTCGCTACTTCGAGATCCTGATCCAGCGCATGGAGGCCGACCCTCGCCTGGGTACGTTCTCGGGCAAGCCCTGGGTGACGCTGGGGGGGCGGCTGGTCCCGGAGCCGGCGGGCAACGAGATGAGCGTGGGCATGACCAAGTTCTTCCGCACGACCTGCTTCCGGCAGATCGGCGGATTCGTGCGTGAAGTCATGTGGGACGGAATCGACTGCCATCGCGCGCGCCTGCTGGGGTGGCGGGCCGGCAGCTCGGATGAAGACCCCGACCTGCGTTTTGCCCACCTGCGGCCCATGGGATCCTCGCAGGTCGGTATACGCACCGGACGCCAGCGCCATGGCTTCGGTCAATGGTTCATGGGCACCGGGCCGCTGTACATCCTGGCATCCAGCGTCTTTCGCATGGCGCATCCGCCGTACTTCACCGGCGGATTCCTGATTTTCTGGGGCTACGTGAAAGCCTGGCGGAAAAAGGTTCCGCGATACGGCGACACCCGCTTCCGGCGCTATCTGCAGCGCCACCAGCGCCTGATGCTCACACGCGGAAAACGGGCCGCCACGGCGCTGATCGAACAGGAGCAGGGCTGGGCGTTCGACCCTCGCCGGCCTTTCGCGCCGATGGGCCAGGTGGAGAGCGCAGAGCCGGATTCTGCCTTCGCCGGGTTGCCGCGTCGGCAATTGCACCGCATGAGCCTGCAGGACATCGATGCCCGGCGGTGCGCCGAAGCGGTGGCGACGGCGCGCCTTGAGCAGCGGGGGGGCTGGATACAACTGATCGATGCGAACGCCGCTGCCCGCTATCAAAGGGATGCCGCCTTCGCACAGCTCCTGCAGGCGGCGGACATCCGGATGGCGCCCACGCCCGACCTGGTCGATGCCTTGAGCGGCCTGAGTCAAGCCCGCCTCTGGCTGCGTCACGAAGGCTGCGCGTCCGGACTGGTCAAGCCGGAGAGCCGGCAACTGATGCTTCCCCGCTGGACCTGGGAGGGGCGGAACGAAATCCTGGAGACGGTCTGCCGGACGGTCCGCGAGCAAGCAGCCGAACTGTTGTTCTGCGAGCTGGACAGCCCGCAACAGGAGTGGCTGGTCAACGCGCTACGTCATGAATTTCCCCGACTCTGGACGCTCGCCCCGGTCCGTCTGGCCGGGGGCGCCTGAGCATGTGTGGTCTGGCGGGATTCATCGCCCCTGGCGGCGGCACCGACCTGGAGCAGACGGCGCGGCGCATGAACGATGCGATCATCCACCGCGGCCCCGATTCGGCAGGCCAGTGGTGCGACAGGGAGGTCGGACTGGGCCTCGGCCACCGCAGGCTGTCCATCCTCGATCTGTCGCCTGCGGGTCACCAGCCGATGGTTTCGGCCGCCGGCAGGTTCGTGATCGCCTTCAACGGAGAGGTCTACAACCACCTCGAACTGCGTCGCGAACTGGAGCTTGCTCAGGCCGCGCCGCAATGGAAGGGGCACTCGGACACCGAGACCCTGCTCGCCTGCTTCGAGGCCTGGGGCTGCGTCGAAGCCGTGCCCCGGTTCGCAGGCATGTTTGCCATTGCCGTCTACGATCGCAGCCAGCGCACGCTCTGGTTGATCCGTGACCGCTTCGGTGAAAAGCCCCTCTACTACGGCTGGCAGGGCCGTAGCTTCCTGTTCGGCTCCGAATTGAAAGCGCTGCGTGCCCATCCCGAATTCCAGGGCGTGATGGACCCGCATGCCGCCGGGCAGATGTTGCGTTACAGCTATGTTCCAGCGCCGCTGTCGATCTACCGCGATATCCGCAAGCTGCCACCGGCGCACCTGATGGCGGTGCCGTGTTCGGACATGCCTGCACGGCACTGGCCCGAACCGCGTGCGTACTGGAGTCCCGCCGCGCACGTCGTATCGGGGCTGGATCAACCGGTGCCGGATGCGGCCGAAGCGGTCGATGCGCTCGAGGCCCGGCTGCGCGCCACGGTGGCCGAACAAATGGTCTCCGATGTCCCCCTGGGCGGCCTGTTGTCGGGGGGCGTGGACTCTTCGACGATCGTTGCGCTGATGCAGGCACAGTCGTCGCGCCCGGTGCACAGTTTCTGCATCGGCTTCGACGAAAAGAAATTCAACGAGGCCGAGTTTGCCAAGGCGGTGGCCAGGCATCTGGGCACGCATCACACCGAGCTCTACGTCCGTCCGCAGCAGGCGCTGGACCTGATTCCGCGCCTGCCGGGCCTGTTCGACGAGCCGGTCGGGGACTACTCCACCATTCCGACCTTCCTGGTCGCCCGACTCGCGCGCCAGCACGTGACGGTCGCCCTGTCGGGAGATGGTGGCGACGAGTTGTTCTGCGGCTACACCCGTTATTTTCTGGCCACGCGGCTGTGGCGGGCGCTGGGCTGGCTCCCGGGCCCGCTTCGCAGACTTGCGGCAAACCTGCTTCTGGCATTGCGGCCCCTGGCCGCCGCGGCCACGCCGCTGCTGCCGCGCGCCCAGGACCGGGTGCAGCGCGTGGCCGACGTGCTGCGGATGCCGGATTTCGATGCGCTGTACGACAACCTCAACTCCCACTGGCGGCCACCCCATTCGGTGGTGCTGGGGCAGGACCAGGCTCCGGCCTTGCTGCGCGTCGAACCCGAACTTCGTGCCCGACTGTCATCCTGGCAGGCCATGATGCTGACGGATCAGCGTTACTTTCTTCCCGATCACGTGCTCGCCAAGGTCGACCGTGCGGCGATGTCGGTCAGTCTGGAGACCCGCGCGCCGCTGCTGGATCACCGCGTGGCGGAGTTCGCCCTGCGCCTGCCGATGTCTCTGAAAGTTCGCGATGGCCAGAGCAAATGGTTGCTGCGCCAGGTGCTGTATCGCTATGTCCCGCGGGAGCTGATCGAACGACCCAAGATGGGGTTCACCGTCCCGGTCAGCCAGTGGCTGCGTGGACCGCTGGGCGAGTGGGCGGAGGATCTGCTGGGCGAACAGAGCCTGCGCCGGCAGAATCTTTTCGATGTCGGGGCGATACGTCAGCGCTGGACCGAGCATCGCCAGGGGCGCCGCGACCACGGGCAGTCACTGTGGAACATGCTGGTCCTGCAGCAGTGGTTGCGTGCCAGTTGATCCCGGCTCGATGACCCTGCCGCAGCCATGATCCGCAGCCTGGCGCAAAGCAGACTCCTGAGACTGTTCAGCACCTCGGTGCTGGATCAGTCGATGCTGTCCGCCTCCAGCCTGATGCTGGGCGTGCTGCTGCTGCGCTACGCGCCCTCCGAGCAGTACGGGTACTTCGTCATCGTGCAGGCCTCGATCATGCTGCTGGTCGCCGCCCAGGGGGCCTGGGTGGGCGGGCCGCTGGCGATCCTGGCGCCGCAGCGGACCGACGAACAGCGCCGGCAGATGATCGGCGCCATCGAGGCCAGCCAGCGCCGAGCCGTCCGCTGGCTGGCAGCGGGTGCGTTGTTGGTGCCCGCGGCGGGATACCTGCTGGGATTCTGGGCCGAGGCCCCGGCGATCGTGGCCACCGTGGCAGTGACCGCGGCGTGGGCCACCCTGCGCCGGGAGATGTTGCGCCGGGTGCTGCTGATCTACGCCCAGCCCAACACGGTGTTTGCGGTCGACGCCCTGTACGTCGCCGTGCTGCTGCTTCTGACCGCCGCCACCTTCGTCCTGCCGGGGCCGGCGGCGGCGTGGGTGGTGGCCGCCGTGGCGGCAGGTTCGCTGGCCGGCACGGTGTATGGCCGTCGCCGTTTCGGACGGCAGCACGGTTGGCCCGAGTCACCGGCCAAACCGTACTGGCAGCAGATGCGCCCACTGGGCATCTGGACCACCGCCGGTGCGGTGATCTACTGGGTCCACAACCAGTCCTACAACTACGTGCTGGCGGTGCAGACGGACCTGGAGGCCGTGGCCCACGCCAACGCGGCGCGCCTGATGCTCATGCCCACCGTGCTGATGCTGGTCGGCGTCAGCAGCCTGCTGATGCCGCTGGCCGCCGGCTGGCTGCACCGCGAGGGCTTGCCGGTGGTCCTGCGACGACTCTGGTCCTTCGCCCTGGGTCTGCTGGTACTCAATGGCGCGTACGTGCTCCTGCTCTGGGTGTTTCGCGACTGGGTCACCGGCACGCTGATACGGACGACCATTCCGGACCGGGATGCGCTGATTCTGCTGTGGGCCGCCAGCGCCGGCGTCGGCACCATTCGCGACATGCTCCAGTGCGGGGTCCTCGCCCTGGGGCGCCTGAAACCGATGGCGACCATCACCGGCCTGTCCTCGGTGGTTTCCCTGATGATCATGTGGTTCGGAATCCAGCGTTACGGTGTTCCGGGCGCCGTTCTGGGCATCCTGGTCGGCGAGTCGCTCAGCCTGGCGGGCGTGATCTGGCTGCTCAGGCGCAGCGCCAGGCACCATCGTGCCGGGGTCCAGGCAGCGGCAGCAGCAACTGCAACAGAATCTGCAACAGAAAAAAAAACCTGATAACTGCGCGCCAGGGCGGGCCGGGTCAGGAATCCGCGTCGGACCGGACCGGAGCCACGGCCCCGTACTCGCGGTAACGCCAGCCGAACAGGGCGCTGATCTTGCCGGCATTGGCAGCGGCCTTGCGCAGCCAGGCCACGCAGTGGTGGCGACCCGCAGGCAACAGCATCAGCGCCAGGCCCGCCGCGGCCGTCATCTGCAGCAGCGAGCGGAGAAAGAACAGCACGTGGGACCCGGCGTGCAGGGTTCCGAAGCGTCCCTGGCTCCAGAGCGTGGCGTAGTCCTGGCCGCCGCTCAGCGCCCGGAGCAGGATCCATCTCAGGTTCAGTCGCCTGGCCTCGACAGGCTCGGTGACATAGGCCTGGTCGGACCAGATGATCCTGCGCCCGCGCGCGGCCAGGCGGGACATCAGGTCGCTGTCTTCGCCCCCGGTCAATCCGTAGCGGGCATCGAAGGGGCCGGGTTCGGCCTTGACCATCCCGGCATCGAGCAAGGCGTTGTTGACCCACATCGCCGACGGCGGCACCGGCCGACCGTCGACCCCGCCGCCGTACTCGAAGAAACGGCCGCGACGGATCCAGGCCGCGGCCTGCGGCGGGATCTGCGGGATCACCGGCCCCAGCACCCCGTCCGCAGCACAGGCCGCGGCCATCTCCAGGTGCGTCTGCAACCAGTGCGACGGCACCCGCTCGTCATCGTCCACCATGGCCAGCCAGCGGCCACGCGCCAGGGCCACGGTCCGATTGCGCGTCAGGGCAATGTTCTTGACCGGTTGCACGTCGTAATGGACCGCAAACGGCGCCGTGGCGGCAAAGTCGCGCACGGTGTCGCGTGCGCTTGCGGCCGGGTCGTTGTCCACCACGACGATCTCGTCGGGGGCGCGG
>JAJFJX010000460.1 GCA_021773655.1 Panacagrimonas sp. | reverse complement strand
GCAGATGGCAGGCACGCCCACCCGCATCCTGTATTTCGACCTGGCGGACCGCGCGGCGGCAGCGGCGGCGCTGCAGTCGGACATCGCCGCACACGGCGCGCCTTATGGCGTGGTGTGCAACGCCGGCATGACCCGCGACAGTGTCTTTCCGGCGCTGACGTCCCAGGATTGGGACAGCGTGGTGCACACAAATCTCGACGGCTTCTACAACGTGCTGCGACCCCTGGTGCTACCGATGATCCGCCGCCGCCGGCCGGGACGTATCGTCACCCTGTCGTCGATGGCGGCGCTCGCCGGCAACCGTGGCCAGGTCAATTACAGCGCGGCCAAGGGCGGGATCATCGGCGCGACCAAGGCGCTGGCGCTGGAACTGGCGAGTCGCGGCATCACCGTCAATTGCGTGGCGCCGGGACTGATCCGTACCGACATGAGCGCCAACGCCGCGGTCGACGACATGATCCGGCACATTCCCGCGCGCCGCCTCGGAGAGCCGGACGAGGTCGCCGGTCTGGTCGCCTACCTGATGTCGGACAGCGCGGCCTACATCACCCGTCAGGTGATCGCCATCAACGGCGGAATGCTGACGTGACCCGGCAAGACGCGGCGAGTGTTTGCAAGGCGATCCTGCGTGGCGCCGCAGCCGTGCCCGCTTTCGCGTTGGTGTACTGGTGGTCGCCTGTGGCGGCCGGCATTGCCGCCGCACTGCTGCTGGCACTGCTCGCCGATGGCATTGCGCGGCCGGGATCGAGCCTGCTGTATCCGACCCGGACGCGCGGTTCGCGACAGCAGCCTTACGTGGCGCTGACCTTCGACGACGGCCCCGATCCCGAAGTCACGCCCGCGGTGCTCGATGCGCTGGCACGGCATGGCGCACGCGCCACCTTCTTCGTCATTGGCCGCGCACTGCACGCGCACCCCGCGCTCGGCCGCCGCATCGAAGCGGAGCACCACGAGCTCGGCAATCATTCCTTGAACCATTCGCGCTGGCAGAATTTTTTCTGTGAATCGCGTCAGCGAAAGGAAATCGAAGGTGGCGCAGGCGCCATCGCCGAGCTCGCACAACGTGCAGAACCGCCGCTGTACCGGCCGCCGATCGGCCTCAAGAGCCCGCCGTTCGCACGCGCCGCGCGAGCACTGCAGCTGAGCGTGATCGCCTGGTCCCTGCACAGCCACGACTCCCGCACTTCGGATCCGCAACGCATCGCGCGGCGCGTGCTGGCACGCATCCGCCCCGGCGACATCGTGCTGATGCACGACGGCCATGATCTGTCCGGCCGGCATCGACCCGCTTGCGCGCAGGCGCTGCCGCAGATTCTGCAAGGATTGCGCGAAAAAGGATTGCAGTGCGTGACCGTCTCCGAGCTGTTGCGCTTGCGTGGCGCGGAAAACAGATCGGCATGGGCGCAGGCGCTGTGGAACGGGCTCAAGGCCCACTTCGGCCTGAAGATGCTGGCCGGCTGGCTGATCGCCGGCGGATTCTTCGCCGCTTATTTTCTGCTGCTCAGGTTCCCGCTGTTCCCGGTGACCCTGATGCCGGTGACTGCACTGGATCAATGGATTGCGTTCTGGCCGGGCGCACTGTGGCTGTACGTGTCGTTGTGGCTGTACGTGGCGCTGGCACCGGGGCTGCTCACCGACCGCCGCGAACTTCTGAACTACTACCTGGGGATGCTCGCGCTGAGCGTGGCGGGGATGGCGGTGTTCCTGCTGTGGCCCAGCGCGAGTCCGCGCGCCGACGTCGACTGGCATTCTTACCCGCCGTTCGGGCCGGTGATCGCGGCTGACGACGCCGGCAACGCCCTGCCCTCGCTGCACGCCGCGTTCGCGGTGTACTCCGCGATCTGGCTGGACCGCCTGCTGCGCCGCGCCGATGCGCCGGGCTGGCCGCGCCTCGTCAGCGCGGCCTGGGCGCTCGGAATCCTGTATTCGACGCTGGCGACCCGCCAGCACGTCGCTGTCGACATCTACGCCGGAAGCGCACTCGGATGGCTGGCAGCCGTGCTGCACGCCTGCTGGCTGCAAACGCTGCGACCGGTCGGTGCCGGCATGGATCCGAGCCCTGTCACTGCGCGCGCGGTGCCGCGCACGGATGCCGAACTGCTGCATGCCAACCGCAGTTTCTACGATCTGCTGTGGCGCGACGCCCAGCTCGTCGCACCACAGCGATTCAATACCTGGCCACTGGTGTGTGCGCTGGTCGCCACCTCGCAGCGACGCCTGGAGGTTGCGCCCGGCCTGCGGCCGCGTTTGCCGATCATGGGCACGCATTTCATCGACATCAGTGCCCCGGCGCTGGCACGGCTGAGCAGGGGTGGCGGACTTGGCGTGACCGGCCAGATCGGCGCTCTGCCGCTGCCGGACGGCGCCTTCGACCTGGTGTGCGCACTCGACATCATCGAGCACGTGGACGACGACGAAGGCGCACTGTCGGAACTGGCAAGGGTATCGACGCCCGGCGCGGCGCTGCTGCTCTCGGTGCCTCTGCATCCGGCACAGTGGACTGCTTTCGACGACTTCGTCGGGCACCGCCGCCGCTACGAGCCCCAGTCGCTGCAGCGCAAACTGGACCGGCACGGATTCACGGTTGACCGCAGCGCGATCTACGGCATGCAGCCGAAGTCCTCGCAGCTGCTCGATCTGGGACTATGGTTTCTGGTGCATCGACGCGCGCGGGCCATGTGGTGGTACAACCGGGTGCTGATGCCGCTGGGCTTGCACTTTCAAAAGGAACTGGAATGGAAGCCCGGATTGATCGACGACCTCGAAGTAGCCGAAATCATCCTGCTATGCCGCAGGTCATCACCAGCCTGATCGGCGCTCTGCTGTGCGCGCTCGCGCTGGCTACGGGCGCGGCCGCGGCGCACGAAGCGCTGGCGGATACGCAGCGACTGGAACTGGGGGCAGGCCTCGGACTGCTGTCCAACCCCGACTACCGCGGCTCCGCACAGACGCGCACCACCGTGCTGCCGGTGCCCTATGTTTCGTATCGGGGCAAGCGTCTGGAATTGTCACGCGATGGTCTGGCCGCACGGCTGTTCAACACCGACAGCTTCCGGCTGGGCCTGAGCGGATCGGGTTCGCTGCCCGGCGACGACAGCCAGGACTCCGTGCGCCAGGGCATGCCGCGGTTGCTGCCGACCTTCGAGATCGGGCCGTCGCTGGACTGGCGGGTGAGCGAGTCGGGCGGCCACTGGGATCTGCGCCTGCCGGTGCGGGCGGTCGCGGCGGCGGACCTGGACGAATTCCAGGGCATCGGCTGGCTCGGTTACCCGCACCTGCGCTACAGCCGCGACGATCTGCGCCTGGGCGCATGGGAACTGGAGACCGCGCTGGGCGCCGGGCCGCTATGGGCCTCGCGCAAATATCACCGTTATTTCTACCGGGTCGATCCACGGTACGCGACGCTGGAAAGACCCGCCTACGACCTCGGCGGCGGCTACAGCGGCGCGCGCGCCACCGCCTATCTGGGACTGCGTCACGGCCCCTGGCGATTGGGTCTGGGCGTGACCCACGACGTGCTCAGCGGCGCGGTCATGCGCGACAGCCCCCTGGTCGAAACCGGGCACGGCACGGTCATCGCCGTGGGGGTCTTCTACTCGATGTGGGCACGCGAGTGGACCGAGCCGGCCGAGGCGGACCCGCCGGCAAAGCGCATCTGGGCCGTCGCCCGCCCGCGGCAGCCCTGACCAGAGCCGCACCGGCGTCACCGGCGGCAATGCGTGCCACCGCACCGACTGCCGGCATGTCAGCAACTATCTTGGCTCCAGCAAATCCATCCCAGAACAGCGTCCGGACTGATGGATTCGTGGTGCCCGAGGACGTCCATCGACCGCGCTGCGATTTCGCCGGCGCGTTTGAACGAACCCAAGGAGCACCCCATGCAATCCCCCTCCAAACGCCTGCTCGCGCTGAGCCTGGCCGCCACTGCGACGCTGTGGTTTGGCGTCATCGGCGGCGTCGCCCAGGCCGCTTCCACTGCCGAAGAACTGAACACGGAAGCCGCTCAGGCGCTGCAGACGCTGTACAAGAAAAACGATGCGGCATTGGCAATTTCCAAGAGCGCCAAGGCCGTGCTGGTGTTCCCCAGTATCGTCAAGGCCGGCCTGGTGTTCGGCGGCTCCTACGGCGAGGGCGTGCTCAACAAGGGCAACAAGGTGGTCGGTTACTACAACTCCATCTCCGCATCCTGGGGCCTGCAGGCCGGCGCGCAGTCCTACGCCTACGCGGTGTTTCTGATGAGCGACAAGGCACTGACCTATCTCGACAAGTCCGACGGCTGGGAACTGGGCGTCGGCCCCACCGTGGTGGTGGTCAACGAGGGCGTGGCGCGCAACCTGAGCACTTCCACGCTCAAGGACGATGCCTATGCCTTCACCTTCGATCAGCAGGGTCTGATGGGCAGCCTGAGCATCGAAGGCACCAAGATCTCTCGCATCAAGCGCTAGTCGCGTTGATCCGGCCAACGCAGCGGGCACACGCCTGCTGCGTTGGCGATGCGCGCCAATGCCACGGCGCGCCCTGAACGACGGTGATGGCGAAGGACCCGGACACCACCCCGTACTCGCGACATTCCCGGGGCGCACCACAACCTAGTGCGGCGCGTCCATGTTCAACGCCAGCCCCCTCGACCGGCGTGCTTGATCGAGCGATGCCCGCGATCCCGTCTTACTGCAGGAGTCACCCCGTGAACCTTACCCGCACCCTCTTCCCGACCCCATTCTCCACCGCGCAAAGTCGCTGGTGCGTCGTGACATCCGGCGTCGCCGCCGCCATGTTGCTGAGCGCCTGCGCCGCCGCACCGCTGCCGCCGGATGACAAGCTGCAGGCGGCCGAACTGGCCATCGGCAACGCCGACAACGCGCGCGTCGTCGATCAGGCTTCGCCAGAACTGCGCGAAGCACGCGAAAAGCTCAGCGCCGCACGCAATGCCGTGCAGCAGCAGCAGATGGTGGCCGCAGCCCGCCTGGCCGATGAATCGCGTGCCAGTGCCGAGCTGGCCTCTGCGCGCGCCGATCTGGTCAAGGCGCAAACGGTCAACGACGAGTTGCAGAAGAACCTCGACACCCTCAAGCAGGAAATGCAGCGCCGTCAAGGAGTCACACAATGAACCGCAACACCCGAAGTTTTTCGATCACTGCGCTTGGCACCGCCCTGCTGTTGATGGCGGCCTGTTCGGCCAACCCGACCCGCCCCGACGGCGCTGATGCCGCGCGCAACAAATTGTCCGCGCTGCAATCCGACCCGCGTCTGGTCCGCCTGGCGCCGCTGGATTTCGAGGCGGCCGAAAGCGCGGTGCGCGCCGCCGAAGTGCCGCAGGACGACGACGCCCTGGCCCGACATCTGGTCAACATGGCCGACCGCAAGGTCGACACCGCAGCGGCGCGGTCGCAGAGCCGCCTGCTGGTGGAGGAGCGCAAAGTGCTGGGCGAGCAGCGTGAAATCGCACGTCTGGCCGCCCGCACCCAGGAAGCGGATCTTGCCCGCGGCGATGCCAATGCCGCACGTGCCGATGCCGGCATGGCGCGCATGGAGGCCGATGCCGCACGCCTGGACACCGCGCAGGCGCAACAGCAGTCGGGCGACCTGCAGCGTCAGCTCGATGAGCTCAACGCCAAGGTCACCGACCGCGGCCTGGTGATCACCCTCGGTGACGTGTTGTTCGCCACCGGAAAGTCGCAGATTCGCAGCGGTGCGGCGATCCAGGCCCTGAGCAAGCTGGCCGGCTTTCTCAATGCCTATCCGGACCGCACCGCGCTGATCGAAGGTCATACCGACAACGTAGGCGCCGACGACTACAACATGAGTCTGTCGCAGTTGCGTGCCAATGCAGTCAGGAACTACCTGATGCAGCAAGGGGTCAACGCCAGCCGTCTGACCGCCTCCGGCATGGGCGAGAACGCGCCCATCTCCGGCAACGATACCGGCACCGGCCGCCAGCAGAATCGGCGGGTCGAAGTGATCGTCTCCCAGGCCTTGGCAGCCACCGACTGAAACCCGGCAGCGGATCGGCTCGCGGGTGCGGCGTCGACAAGACCCCGCACCCGCGTGCGCGCGGGTCAGCGTGGACGACGGCACGCTCACTGGTATGCCCGGGAGGACCACCAGGCGCTTCATTGCGGCGCTCTGGCATGATCGACGACCGCGGCTTGCGCACACGCTGTCCAATCCCTTGGCTCAGCACCTGTTGAAAACCACCGCCGACGTCTGGCTGCTGATCCGGACCACGGTCATCGCATGGCGCGACGACCACGCCCAGAGCATGGGTGCGGCGCTGGCCTACTACACGATGTTCTCGCTGGCCCCGGTGATGCTGCTTGCAATTGCCATCGCCGGCCTGGTGTTCGGCGAGGACGCCGCGCGCGGCGAGATCGCCGGACAACTCAGCAATCTGCTCGGTGTGCAGGGCGCCCTGGCCGCCCAGGCACTGCTCGACAGCGTGCGCGAACCCACGGAGGGCGTGACCGCGACCGTCATCGGCGGCGCTCTCTTTCTGGTGGGCGCCACCAGCGTGTTCGCCGAGCTGCAGGACTCGCTGGATCGAATCTGGCGCATGCCGGGTCGCCGCAGCAGCGGGGGATGGTGGGGACTGATCCGTTCGCGCCTGCTGTCCTTCGGCATGATCATGGGGATCGGCTTCATCCTCATGGTGTCGCTGATCTTCAGCGCCGGTTTGTCCGCGGTCGGAAAATGGTGGTCGCCGTGGCTGGCGGGTTGGGAAACGGTCGCCAGCGTGCTCGATGCAGTGTTCAGCTTTGTACTCACTGCCGGCATGTTCGCGCTGATCTACAAGATCATGCCGCAGGTGCAGATCCGCTGGAGCGAGGTCTGGATCGGTGCAATCCTCAACGCATTCCTGTTCACCATCGGCAAATTCCTGATCGGCCTGTACATCGGCCGCAGCGCGATCACCACCGGCTTTGGCGTCGCCGGCTCGCTGGTGGCAATGCTGATCTGGGTCTACTACTCCGCACAGATTTTTCTGATGGGCGCAGAGTTCACCTGGGCCTATTCCAACCTGTACGGTTCGCGCCGCCCGCAGGCGATGCCGGCACCCGGATTGCTGGAACCGCAGGTCACCGCCAGCGCAGGCGACTGACCGGCAGCGATGTAATGTCACGCGGCACCCGGGTTGCCCGAGCCTCCTGCCCATGGACCCGGAACGACGGCCCCGAAAAGATGGACCTGAAAAGCGCGCAGCCCTACCGGGGGGTCGGGAACGGGGTGCCGCGCGTCTACGCACGCCGCACCGGGCCGGTGCAGTGCGATGTGCTGGTGGCCGGTGCCGAGTCGCTGCGCAACACTCTGCAGGGCAGAACCTATCCCTGCTCCGCACTGTTCGGTTTCTTGCGCCTGGCACGCGGGTGACACGGCCAATACGGGACGCGACGCAGGCCGACCCACAAAAAACCCGTC
>JAJFJX010000459.1 GCA_021773655.1 Panacagrimonas sp. | reverse complement strand
CGGAGGTTGAGAAAAGTCAACGGGAGGTGCCACGAATTGATCGGCTTTCTGTCGACAGCGGTCGACCTCGGGGTCTACGCTGGTACTCGCCATGGCCAACCTAGAATTCGAGTGCAGCGAGTGCGACGTCCGGCTACCGGTCAACACCACCGGCAGCCCGTTTGCGGCCCTAGCGGCCGGCTTCGACCAGGGTGAGCCTGTCACCAAGACGTGCGAGTGCGGCGCCGAAGCCGCCCTCGTCGATCCGGCTGAGTAACCGAGTTCGCCTTTGGACGTCAAAAACAACCGTCTCGGCCGCTTCGAAATCTTTCGCGATTCCGCGCGGGAGTTTCGCTGGCGCTTTCGCGCGTCCAACCAGAAGATCGTGGCGGTGTCCGAAGGCTACGTGGCGAAGCAGGGCGCCGAACGCGGGGTGCTTGCCGTCGTGCGGGCGATGTACGGCGTAGCCGGCAAACTTAGCGCACCGATGAAGGACGACAACGGCCTCGTGCACAAGGACGTTGTCGTCGAACCGCCGAGCTCGAGCGTCGCTATCGCGATCGGCGTTAGCTACCCCGAGTAGCTAGGCGTTGTCACCGCCGGCGTCGGGCGTCTCATCTTCGCCGTCTCCGCCGCCGTCACTTGCTGGCTCGGCGGTGTCGCCGCCAGGATCCTCGACGTCGTCGCCGGCGTCGGGCGTCTCATCTTCGCCGTCTCCGCCGCCGTCACTTGCTGGCTCGGCGGTGTCGGTGGGCGCGGTTGATTCGCCGGCGGGGAGTGTTAGCTTGGCCTCCAACGCCTCCGCCTCGGCTTCGGCTACCTTGGCGATGTGTGCCTCTATCGAGGCCCAGGTGCCATCGGCGGGGAAGTCTTCTTCGTTGTAGCCCGCGGCCACGAAGTCCGCGAGGGTAGGACCGGGTTCCGCCGGGTCGTCTGCCGGCGGCGTGGAGTTTTCGTTCGGCGGTGGCGACGATCCGAGGTAGGGGCCGGTTCCAACCGGTTCCGCCGAGTCGTCTGCTGGTGGCGTGGAGTTTTCGTTCGGCGGTGGCGACGATTCGGTCGACACCGGGACGCCTGGTGGTGGCGCCGAGCTCGGAGTTGGTGTCGCGTCCGGCGGCGGAGGCAACGGCAACGTCTCCGCGCGAGCCGTAACACCCTCGCTCTCGGCCTGGGCCGCGACGTTTTTTCTTGCGGTCGCCAGGGCGGCGGCTGCGCGATTGATCCGCTGACGTTCGCCGGCGTACTTCGCCTGGCGCACCTCAACCTCGGCTGCCTTGAGCTTCTCGTGTAGGTCCATGCCCGGGATGGTATCAGATTTGTGGTGCAGGCTACGAGCAATGGCGGAGGATAGTGAGCAGCACCGCGGGCGGCATGAGGATCAACAGGAGCTTCGCGCCAAAACCACGGTCGCCCTCATCGACGTCGACGGGCTCCGCCTCGTTGTCGGCCTGGTCGTCGCGCATCAGCTCGCGGCGGCGAGGAACTTGGCGACGGCCGGTTTCCATGGCCACGACGCGGCGAGCACTTCGTTGCTGGTCGCGGCCTGGATCTTTGTGGCGAGCGGCACCGATGGGGTCGCTGCACCTGATCGCAGCATGCCGATCATAGACTTGCTACAGCCGATCGTTTTAGCGAACGCGCGAAGCGATAATCCGTGCTCGTCGAGGTACTCTCCGAGTTGTCGCGCACCGTCTGATCGGGTGTGTTTTTTCTTTCCGCCCACGGGAGTGTTCTACCAAAGGTGTCTACGTTTGTCCAACTTTGCTTGACTGTCCAGTAATTTTGGACTAGGGCTAGTAGTATGGCAAAAGACAAGGACGATGCGGCCGCGGTGGATGACCAGTGGGGGCGCACGGGACGTCGGGTGTTCATGCAGTTCAACGAGCTGCTGCTCAACCTGGACGGGATCGATCACGTCGTGAAGAATGAGAACGGCTTCACTTGCTACATGCGCAGCGCCGCCGTCGTCGAGGTCAAAGGCGGTTCGTGGGCCGTGATTCGCCAGGCGCTCGGATTTTCACCTGAAAGCGCCAACTAGATGCGCACCTTGTTGCTCATCGTCGCCCTCAGCATTGGTGCGTGTTCGTCGGCGCCTGGCGCTGCCGATACGCCTGACGCAGCCTGGTGCTACGAGCCGCCGGTTGATCTCTGTGATCCGAACCTGGACCCGAAGGACCGGACGCGGTTTCGCGAGCAGCTCGGCGATCAGTGCGTGATGATCTGCTGCGAGTTCGAGGGTGAACAATACCGCGGCGCGTTCTGCGGGTACTACACAACGCCAGCCGACGCCGCACCCTGATGGCTAAGGCGTTTCTGGGGCTCACCGTCAAAGAGAAGGTGCCCAACGGCACCAAGTTTGGCGAGCGTACCGTTGTGCGAGAAACCAACGCCGGCGCGAATGGGCGTCGTCGGTTCCTCGTTCAATGTTCGTGCGGCGGCCTGGACCGCGTGCCGCTGTCGCGGCTCAAACGCTTTGAAGAAACCGTTAGCGGTGGCAAGTGTCGTCGCTGCGCAAACAGGAAGGGCACCAAGTAGTATGGGAGCGAAAAAACGTCGGGGATATGGCCGGAAGTTTCGCGTGATCTGCGCGGATCCGGCCTGGCATATGCGCGACCAGGGCACGCGTCTCGCGCCGGCGTACAATGGCACGCAGCGCAGCTACGCGCATTACAACATCAAGAGCAACGACGACATTGCCGACATGGACGGACCGTTCGTGCGCGAGGTGGTCGCCGACGACGCGCTGCTTTTTCTCTGGTGCCCTCACGCGTTGGTGCTCGAAGGCGTCGCGGCGCGTGTTGCTCGAGCGTGGGGATTCAAAACGCCCGTACAGGAAGCAATCTGGGTCAAGACAACGCTCGACGGTCGCAAGCCGCGGTTCGGCGGGGGTCACTACTTCCGCGTCGCCACAGAGCCGATGATCATCGCCGCGCGCGGTCGCGCTGCGTCGCTGGTGAAGGACCGCGGCATTCCCAACGTGTTTTTCGCGCCGCGAGGCAAGCACTCGGCGAAGCCGGACGTTTCGTACCGACTCATCGAGAAGCTGTTCCCTGGCCCCTACCTCGAGCTCTACGCTCGCCGGCGATTCTCGAAGAAGTGGACTGCGTGGGGCAACGAATGCCCCGACCCTGAAAAAATGGCGCCTTCCCGCGACCAGTCAGGAAGGCGCCGTAGCCCCACCACGGGCGGCATTATCATACCACAGGGGTGCCATCCCTGAGCAGCACCGCTTCCTTGCCCCTTTTTTGTTGCGTGTGATAGCCTCAAGGCTCTAGTCCCAGTCCCGCTTCCACCGCGGCGGTCCCGGGCCAACCGTTAACAACCACGAGAGGACAAGTGATCTATGAGACGCTGCAAATACGGACGTAGGAAAGATGGCAAATGCCGCAAGACCACGCGCGCGAGCGCCAAGCGCAAAAAGAAGTGCAAGTTCGGTGTGAACAAAAACACCGGCGCTTGCCTCAAAAACAAGCGTCCGCGGCGTCGTCGTTAGCACTTCGTTCTGAAGTCGCTCGGGCTAGCGCTCGGGCGACTTTCGTCCGCCCATGTACCAACACCAAAAATACGGCTCGTTGCCGATGGTCGAGTTCCCGAACATGAACTTGCGACCGTTGCCGACGCCGACGTTGCTCGCGCAGAGCGCGCCGGAGTAGACCATGGCCCGACTCCTCGCGTGCTGGGTGGTTGACATTCGCCACGAGCGCAACAGCGGCCGGCTCGGCCACTTTCGATCTCGCGTGATGACGTTCACCGCCGCGCGACGACTGCTCGCCGAGTACCACGCCACCGGCCACCAGGGGTCGCTTGAGTGCATCGAGGATCTGGCCGCGCTGCACCGCGCAATGATCCGCGGCGAACTCGCCTACGACGAGGCCATCGATGAAGCCGAAGATCTCGGTTACGACATGCGGGGCCGCCGGGCCGCGTGAGCGCCCTGCTCGAGATTGTCGAGAGCTCGGACAAGGCGGAGTCGACCAAGGACACCTACCGCCGCTGCATCGAGCGCTGGCATCGCTTCGCCGGCGAGAACCCCGCGCTGTGGACG
>JAJFJX010000458.1 GCA_021773655.1 Panacagrimonas sp. | reverse complement strand
ATCCTGATATTTTTGCGTGTAACCACGCGTACGCCGGGCTCATACAATGTAGCGAATCCGCCTTTGGCTACGTTCACCGAGTAAAGGCCGGGGTCTAGCAGTTCAACGACGATGCGACCTTGCGCATCGGTTTCCACTGATCGCGCGAAATCGGTTTCCCGTTCCGTTATCGTGATCTGCACGGTTGGGAGTGGCCGGTCAGTACTCTGATCCGTCACTACGATTGTCAGCGCGCCAGGCGCCTCTGCTGCTTGGGACAATAGTGGAAACCCGAACATGATCGCCGCCAGCGCCAACCACGATACCTGTCTATTTTTCCTGCTCATATTGCCCTCCCCCCAACAATAGATCGTATTTGCTCGATCAGACGCTGATAGGTTAGCAGCGCCAATGTGACTAAAAAGTCGCTGGAATTCGGGTCCATCTTCTGAGCCCGGACGTCTGCGGTCGCTACAACCCAATTAAAGTTCGGCGACATTGTTCCAGCAGTTGCCTTTGCGGCTCATCGAGCTGGTCATGTCGTAGTCGGCCAAGCGGGCCTGCTTGGCGTGGCTGGCGTATTTGCTTCCCCGGTCACTGTGAAAGATCACACCGGGGCTGGGCCTGCGCTCGAACCACGCCATGCGCTGATCCCGGTGCGCCCGAAATCTTCTGGTAGGCACCGAATCGCATCGAACCTGGCCGCGCGTTGACATCGGAACAGATCGCTGAATCTCACTCGCCGTAACCTGCGCCCAGCGTGCACCGTCGCTCACCTTCCGACAGAAATACGGTCCTCGAATTCTCTCCAATGTGCCACTTTAGTAGCATCTTCTGGAGATCCGTATGAGCAGATACGTACTGCGCAGAGCAGGCGGGTCCGTGATGGTGACGATCCCCCCGGCCTTTCTTATAAGGACGGGCTTGGCAGCAGGAGGCGCCGTCGAGGTGCGCGCCACCGGGGACAAACTCGTCATCACCCCAACCAAGGCCAGGATCACACTGGCTGACATTCTCAAGGCGGCGCCGAAGGACGCGCACAAGCTGCGCGTCGAGGGCTGGGATGAATTGCCGGCCACAGGAAACGAAGCATGACCCCAGACGTCGGGGACATCCTGCATCTGTCATTTGATCCCGCAACCGGCCGCGAGATGAAGGGCGATCATTTCTGCATCGTCCTGACTCCCCGCGCGTTCAATGATCGTTTCGGCTTGGCGTGGACCTGTCCAATCACGACAGGCAGGCAGTAGATCGCGCGTGGACTGACCGCGGTCACACTGATGGGAACCAGATTGAAGGTTTCCGGGATCGTGCTCTGCCACCAGATCGAGGCCCTGGATTGGTCAGCCAGAAAAGCGACTCGGACCGATCAGCTCAAGGGTCCGGTGCTCGACCGGATCCTGCACATTTGCACGGCGATCATCGATCCATCACGCCGCTGAACTCGATCCGGCCGGCGCAGCAAGCTGCTGATCGCCAAAGTTTCCGCTCACCGACCATGACGGATGCAATTCACTGACCATGATGCAGGAGAACCGCGGGCCAACGGCGTGTGAATCCGCAATCCTGGATCACGCGCTTGACCAGGACGAGCAGCGACTCGTAACGGGTGCGCGCCGTTACGAGGTTCAGGTCGATCATGGCGGCCAAGCTTTGAGCCGCACCGCGCAGGCCCGCGTCATGATCGAATCGCGACACACCGAAGGCCGCGCTGCCAGTCTCCTACAGTTTGAACGCGAGGATCGGCGGAACCACGATCCCCCTTCGGACCTGAGCTCTGCATAGATCTTCTCGATCGCGCAGACCTCTGGATGCCGGGATCCATCTGTTGGCGATGCGGAGTCAAACACCTGCCCTGCCCCGGCGGCTCAGGCCGCCAGGCGATGGGTGTAATAGGGTCTTTCGCGCTCATCCAGAAGTTGGTGAGCGCGCCGCCGGTCGCCGTCCGGCCGAAGCCAGGCCTCCACGTTGTGGCGCCGCAGCGGCACGATGCAGCGATCATGTCCGGCTGCCGCCACCTCGGGTGGAGGCGCATCGGTGATGGCGGCAAAGCTGAGCAGTTCGGCGCCGTCGGCGCCGGTCCAGCGTGACCACAGGCAGGCCACGTACATCGGCTGGCCGTGATCGGCCCGGAACTCGATGACGACGTTCTGCTCGGCCTCGCCAGCGGTCAGCTCGCGTCCCTCCAGGCGGTGGCGGGAGACATTTTCGTAGAACGCATCGACGATCATCACCGCATGGGTGTGGGCGAACTGATCCTTCCAGAAGCCTTCCAGGTTGTCTCGCCTGGCGTTGTAGCAGCCGGGGTAGCGGCGATCATGCGAGGCCGGACGTCCTGCCGGCCGGCACAGGTAGCGCATGGGCATCACCACCGGGCCGTCGTCGGCCCACACCATCACCGGCACATACCACTGCGGATAGATCCGGGCATCGCGGGGTTGCAGATCTTGACGCCCGAGATCGGCCAGGCGTGCCCGCAGCCAGGGCAGTTTGCTGCCGGCGATGCGCTGGTCCTCCAGCGCCTTGCGGGTGACGCGCGTCTGCAGGCTGCGTTCGGCATCGGACAGACGACGACGCTGCCGGAACAGTTCGGCCTGCCAGGCTTCGGCCTGCCGACGACGCGCCTCCAGGATGTGTATGGCAATGCGGCGGCCGGCGTCGCTGTGCAACTCCAGAAAGGCTGCGTCCATCGCCCGCGGGGTGCGCGGCGGCGATGCGACCCCATGGTGTGCGTACAGGCGGGCGAATTCCTCCAGCGACAGCGTGGCGCCGAACTCACGCAGGTAGTCCCGGTAGTGGGCGCGGCATTGGGCGGAGAAGCACATGCCTCCATCCTATCGGGACCTGCGGAAATGGTTGACAGGAGCGCCGGGGTCCCGTGGGCGGGAGCCGGCAAGGCAAGGATCGCCGGCGCGCAGGCTCGATCAGGGCAGGTGTACCGATGTGATCCGTGGCTCCACACTTCCCGGGACGGTTCGGCCTGCCGCACCCGACATCGATTCACGAAGCCGCAGCAACTGCGTCCCCGCATCATTATCACGGACTGGATCAGGAGCATCGCATGGACAAGCAGGAGCAGTTTTCCGGCACCGCCGAGGTGCGCGAGCAGCACCGGTTCGACGAGCATCGGCTGCTCGCCTGGATGCAGGATCACGTGGAAGGCTTTGCCGGGCCCCTGCACGTCGAACAGTTCAAGGGCGGCCAGTCGAATCCGACCTACAAGCTGGTCACGCCGGGACAGAACTACGTGCTGCGTCGAAAGCCGCCGGGTGAGTTGCTGGCCTCGGCCCACGCCGTGGATCGCGAGTATCGCGTCATCAGCGCGCTGTACCGCACCGGCTTTCCGGTGGCGCGCACTTTCGGACTATGCACGGACGCATCGGTGATCGGGACCTGGTTCTACGTGATGGAATGTGTCGAAGGCCGCGTGATCTGGGACACGCGCTTTCCGGACGTGACGCGCGCACAGCGTCCGGCCTACTACGACGCCATGAACCAGGCTCTGGCGCGCCTGCACAGCGTGGATTTCGTCGCCCTCGGTCTGGCCGATTTCGGCAGGACCGGCAACTATTTCGAACGCCAGATCGGGCGCTGGTCCAGGCAGTACCTGGCCGACGGGACGGCCGGGCGCATCGCGGCGATGGACCGCCTGGTCGAGTGGCTGCCGGCGCATATCCCGCCGGGGGACGAATCGGCCATCGTCCACGGTGACTATCGCTGCGACAACATGATCTTTCACCCCACCGAGCCGCGTGTGCTGGCGGTACTGGACTGGGAGCTGTCTACCCTGGGTCACCCGCTGGCGGACTTCACCTATCACCTGATGATGTACCGCATGCCGCCGGGGATCACCGCCGGGCTGGTCGGCGCCGACCTGGCCGACCTCAACATTCCGCGCGAGGCCGACTACGTCGCCGCCTACTGCGCGCGCACCGGTCGAGAACCGCTCGGCGAGCTGGGCTTCTATTTCGCCTTCAACATGTTCCGTCTGGCGGCGATCTTCCACGGCATCCGCGGCCGCGTGGTACGCGGCACCGCCGCCAGCGCCCACGCCCGCCACATGGCCTCGTTCACCGAACCGCTGGCCGACATGGCCTGGCAGCAGGCCGAGGCGACCGGGCGCTGAAGCAGCAGCAGCACCAGTTCAGCCGCCCAGGGGCGGGACCTCGCCGCAGTCGGCGCCCAGCCAGCGCCCGGAGAACTCCGAGTGCAGGGTCACCGGCAGGCTGCCTTCGGCCACGCCGCTGAAGTCGGTGCTGCCGACATAGCTTTCACTGCTGGTCAGACTCATCTGCAGCGTCCCCTGTCCGCGCAGACGGCCGTTGCAGGCGATCTGACCGCTGTACCGGTCCCCCTCGCGGGTGATGTTGCGGGTGGCGCAGCCGCTGTCGGGATCGCTGAACTCCGGCACCGTGTCCTGGGCGACCTGCTCGGGCAGCAGGCAGATGCGGTGGACCACCGGCTCGGCGAACGGCATTTCGACGCCGGCGCCCCGCATCTGTTCGAGCAGGTGTGGCGGGATCTGCGGCATCGAGTCGCCGAGGTCGACGCGGATGGTGGTTTCCCACAGTCCGGGCTTCTGCTTGGTGGCGGCCGCGGCCGGCCACGCAAACCCCAGAACGAGAGCGGTGGCCAGGCTGGTGAGCGTGCGAAACATGGGCTGTCCTCGGTCCGGGTTGCGATCAGGGCGACACTTTGGCCGCACATCCTGCCGCCACCAAATGGACGGCGGCTGAAGCCGTCGCGTTCCCGGGCCTCAGGCGCCCTCGCCGGCCACGGTCATGTGGTCGATCAGGACCGAACCACAGCGGACGCCGCCGCGGGCGTCGACGTCGCATCCCAGACCCTGGATGCCGGCATACATCTGCAGCAGGTTGCCGGCCACCGTCACCCCTTCCACCGGCGCCCCGATCCGGCCGTTCTCGACCAGAAAGCCCGCGGCTCCGCGCGAATAATCGCCGGTCACGCCATTGGCGCCCTGCCCCATCAGCTCGGTCACCAGCAGGCCGTGACCCATCTGCCGCAGCAGGCCGTCCTGATCCAGTTCACCGGGCTGCACCACCAGATTGAACACGCCGCCGGCGTTGCCGGTGCTCTCCAGGCCCAGCTTGCGGGCCGAGTAGCTGCCCAGAAGCCAGCCGCGCAGCACGCCCTCGCCGACCAGCTCGCGTTCGGCCGTGGCCACCCCTTCCTGGTCATAGGCCGTACTGGCGGCGGCCTGCGGCAGGTAGGGCTGCTGGCTGAGCCGGACCATGGGCGAAAAGACCGGCTGATCCATGCGATCCAGCAGGAAACTCGCCTTGCGGTAGAGCGCGCCGCCGGAGATGGCGCCGACGAAGTGCCCGAACAGCCCGCGCGCGACCTCCGGGGAAAACAGCACCGGGATCTGACGGGTGGACAGCGTGCGCGCACCCAGACGGGCCACGGTGCGCTCGCCGGCGCGCCGGCCGATGGCCTCCGGCGTCTCGAATTTCGCCGGGTTGCGACCGCCGTCCCACCAGTAGTCCCGCTGCATCTGGCCGTTGGCGGCCGCCACCACCG
>JAJFJX010000457.1 GCA_021773655.1 Panacagrimonas sp. | reverse complement strand
CGGCAGCCTCGGCGGCGCTGCCGGGCAGGACCTGCCCCAGCACCGGCTCGATGCGCGGTTGCCAGACATCTAGACCGAGATCGTCGAACAGGAACTGCGGGTCGCGGCGCACGTTCTGCAGGGACAGGCTGACCGTGCGCTGGCTGCCGTCGGCGCTGCGCAAGGTCAGCGGCAGGCTGCTCGCACCAAGCGTGTCACCGATCAGCTCCATGCGCAGATCGGTCCAGGTCGGCACCGGGGAGTCGCCGACCTGAATGATCTCGTCGCCAGCCTGCAAGCCTGCACTTGCTGCCACGGTGCCTGCCGGCGGCGCTGCGATCACCGGTCGCAGGCCCTGGACACCGATCATGAGGATCAGCCAGTACAGCACCACCGCCAGCAGGAAATTGGCGGCGGGCCCGGCGACCAGCACCGCCATGCGAGTCGGCACCGACTGATTGTTGAACGCCAGATGCCGTTCGGCAGGGTCGACCGGCCCTTCGCGCTCGTCGAGCATCTTGACGTAGCCGCCGATGGGATACGGGGCCAGCGCCCATTCGACGCCGTCGCGGCCGTGAAAACTGCGCCAGGGCTTGCCCCAGCCCAGCGAAAAACGCAGCACCTTGATTCCGAGCTTGCGCGCCACCCAGAAGTGCCCGAACTCGTGAAAGCACACCAGGATGCTCAGGGCCACGATGAAACCGAGCAGCGCCCAGACCATGTCAAGCATTCAGCGTTCTCCTCGATAGCACGCCAAGGGCGTGATGGCGCGCCCAGGCGTCAACCTGCAGCACCGCAGGGATGTCTGCCGGCGTCGGCAGATCGGCGACCACCGCCGCGTCGCAGCACTGCTCAACGGTTGCCGCAATCTGCATGAACCCGATCCGACCCTGGAGGAACGCTTGGACCGCAATTTCGTTGGCAGCGTTCAACACGTTGGGCAGCACACCGGCCGCCGCCAGAGCATGGCGCGCCAGTTGCAGGCAGGGAAATCGGATTGGATCGGGGGCCGCGAAACGCAGCCGACCCAGCGCCGCCAGGTCCAGGCCACCGACGCCGGAACTCCAGCGCTCCGGCCACGCCAGCGCGTGGGCGATGGGCACCCGCATGTCCGGCTGGCCCAGCTGGGCCAGCGTCGAACCGTCCACGTATTCGACCAGTGAATGCACAATGCTTTCAGGATGGATCACCACGTCGAGCGCCTCCGCAGGAAGGCGATAGAGCACCGACGCCTCGATCAGTTCCAGACCCTTGTTCATCAGGGTGGACGAGTCCACCGAGATCTTCGGTCCCATCGACCAGTTCGGGTGGCGCACCGCTTGTTCTGGCGTGACCGTGCACAGTTTTTCCAGCGGCGTGTCGCGGAAAGGCCCGCCCGAGGCGGTCAGGATCAGTCGCCTGACGCCTTCCGCCGCCTGCCCGCAGCGGTAGTGATCGGGCAGGCACTGAAAGATCGCGTTGTGCTCGCTGTCGATCGGGATGATGGTGGCACCGTGTGCCGCGGCCTCGGTCATCATCATCGTGCCGGCCATCACCAGAGGTTCCTTGTTGGCGATCAGCACCCGCTTGCCGGCCACGATGGCGCAACGGGTGGAGGCCAGGCCGGCAGCACCGACGATCGCCGCCATCACCGTGTCGGATTCCGGGTCTGAAGCCAGGGTCTCGATGGCGCCATCGCCCTGCAGCACCTCGCAGTTCATGCCCGCCTGCCGCAGGCGCTCGCGCAGGCGGTCGGCGGCGGCGGCCTCGACCAGTGCCACGCATCGCGGAGCAAAGACCCGAATCTGCTCGAACATGGTCTGGTCATCGCAGCGCGCCGCCAGCGCGACGATTTCGATCCGGTCGCGGTGGCGCGCGGCCACGTCCAGAGTGTTGCAACCGACGCTGCCGGTGGAGCCCAGGACCAGGAGTCGACGCATGATCAGAGTTCCAGCAGGGTCAGGCCCAGCGCCATCACCGGCGCCGCTGCCACGATGCTATCCACGCGGTCCAGCATGCCGCCGTGGCCGGGCAGGATTTGCCCGCTGTCCTTGAGGCCGGCGATCCGTTTGAACAGGCTTTCGCTCAGGTCACCGACGACCGAGAATCCGGCCACGACCAGGCCCAGCAGCAGCAGGCCCAGCAACTGCAGGGCCGATTCGGTCCCGAATACCGAAGGTCCGGCCAGCAGGGTCCATACCGCGCTCAGGGCCAGGCCGCCGACCAGGCCTTCCACCGTTTTGCCGGGGGAGATTGCCGGAGCCAGTTTGCGCCGGCCGAAGCGGCGACCGGCGAAGTAGGCCCCGGTATCGGCCGCGAACACGAGGAAGAACAGAAACAATACCCGCAGCGCGCCGTCCGGCATGGCACGCAGCAACCACAGGGCGAGCATGGTCGGCACGATCAGCAACAGCCCGATCAGCAGCATTGAAGTGGGCGACAGGCGGGTTGACCCCGGGTCACGGGAATAGGCGCGCAGCAGGTACACCGCGTACAACCACCAAGCCCCGGCTGCCAGCAGCGCCCACACAGCGGCCTCGCGAAACAACCAGGCCAGCCCCATGCCAAGGGCACAGATCGCGACCACACCGGCGCGTCCGGCCGGGGCGGCGGCGGCCGGCCCCATCATTCCGGCCCATTCCCACATCGCGACCAGGCCGGCGGCGCAGAACACCAGGTACAGACCCGCTGGCGGCAGCCACCACACCGCGGCCAGCAGCAGGGGAATCAGCACCAGGGCGGTCAGTACGCGCTGGATCAGCATGAGCGAAGCGTCCGCAGCCGAAACGATCCATCAGTGTAGGACCGAAGCGGCCGCGACTCGAACCTGCCCCCGCACCGCCCGAAGCCGGCGCACGACCGGCGCGCGCCGATGTCCCCGCAACGGGCGGGCCGATGGCCGTGCAGGTGGCGGGTCACGCGCTTTCGGGCACGCGGCCGAACCGCCGCTGGCGCAGCGCGTACCAGTCCAGCGCCTCGCGGAAATGGTGATCGCTGAAATCCGGCCACAGCACGTCGGTGAAGTAGAGCTCGCTATAGGCCAACTGCCAC
>JAJFJX010000456.1 GCA_021773655.1 Panacagrimonas sp. | reverse complement strand
CTTGAGGTTGTTGATCTCTTGCTCCAGCGCGGCGTTCTCCTGATCGATCGCCTGCACGGCCAGCTCGTTGGCTGCGACGTTGGGCTCCTTCTTGCCCGTCAGCAGCGTGCGCTGCAGCAGCAAGGCTTTTTCCAGCACGCTCGACAGTGCGGCCTCGGATGCGAGACGCCGGCCCAGCACGTCTTGATCGGGCTCGTCGCGTAGCGCTTCGATCACGCCACGGGTGATCGGCAGCGAGCTGCTGCCGGCGGCTTCGAGATGGGCCGGCGTCGTCGGCCGCGCCCCTGTCACCAGCTCTTGTAGCGCCTGCAGCTTGGTTTCGTACTCTTCCTGGATCAGCGGCGTGAGCCCGACGCCTGGGGTGGTCTGCGTCTTGGTGCAGCTCTCGCAGGTGCGTTGCTCACGCTCGCCCAGCACGCGGATCGCCCAGGCCGAGGCCGCCTGCGGCGATGGCCAGGTCTGGCAGGTCAGGCGGTTGCCGCAGGCGCTGGACGCAATCGGCGACGTATCGCCGACGCTGCGGCCGTTGAGCAGGTTGTAGCCCGCACGGGTCACGTCACCCACCACCTTGATCGAGCTTTGGCCGTTGCCGCCGGCATTGCTGCCGCCAACCCAGGGCACGCCGTTGTTGCCCCGGTTGGTCTCGGCCTGCTCGATGGCGGACACGGCATCGGTGCTGGCGACCGCATCGCGCAGCGCCAGGCCCTCGGCGAGCTGGTTCCAGCCGGCCTGGCCGCCAGCCGTGTCGGCCATCCGCTCGGCGATCGCACGGCAGGTCATCTTGGAGCGGTCGAAGTCCAGCCGCGCCTGCAGGATGCCGTTGGTGAGCAGGTTGTAGAGCCCGGGATCGGCGCGCTGGATGATCAGCGCCGGCAGCGAAGCCACGGCGCTGGTGGCGTTCTGGATCACGTTGCTCATGATCGTCTGGAAGCCGTTGGTGATGCCGTTGAGCTGGTTCTGCAGCGTCGTGGTGATGCTCATGTCGCCGCAGATCAGGTTGCTGTTCCAGCCGACTCCCACGCCGATGCTCTGCATGTTGCCGGCACCACCCATCGACACGGCCCGGCCGCCGCCGATGCTGTAGAGCACGTCGTCGCCGATCACGCTGCCGCTGACGTTCACGCCATTGGGGTCGATGCGCGTCTGCGCCCAGGCGACGCCGACGACCAGCGTGATGGCCGCCACGAGCAGCGTGGCCCGCAGGGGCGACTTCGCGCGGCGCAGGAAGTCAGGGAGGGAGGCGTTCATCGTGGGTTCCTCACATGAAATCGACGCTGCCGAGGAAGACCTGGCCACGGCGCCGGCAGCAGGAGTACGGCCGCCACAAGGCCCAGGCGTAGTCGCCCTGCTGGGCCTGCACGCGGGTGCGGCTGTGCGGGAAGACCACGCAACTGTTCGAGAGCGTGGGCGTCAGCTCCTGCCACTTGCCCGTCGAGGCGTCGGTCTCCATCAACGCGCCGGCCGGCCAGTACCCGTCGCGGGCGTTGGCCAGCAGGGGCTGGTACACGTGAATCTGGTTGCGGCGCGTCACGATGTCGCCCGCGCGCTGCGCGACCACGGCGCCGCTCTTGTGGTCGTCGGTCTGGTGCAGGAAGCCACCGCGGGGATACACGTTGCCCCAGAGATTCAGGCCGGTGCGCGTACCGATTTCGCGCCGGCCGGGGATGAGCGCTTCGGGGTAGAGCGCTTCGGGGTAGAGCGCTTCCGGGATGTTGTAGCGCCAGGCCAGCGTGTCGAGCGTGCTCAGCAGGTACGGCATGAAGGCTGTGCCCGCGCCTTCGCAGGTGTAGCCGGAGGCGCTGGCGAACTGGCTGAACACCATCCCGGCCGGATGGCCGATGACATCGGCGTTCTTGAACTTGGCGAGGTTGTTCTCGTTGTCGTGATTGGTCGTGCCGTCACCGCCAGCCTTGGCGGTCGGGTTGGGCATGCTCATCGCCCTGACCTCCAGCCACGGGTTTTCGCCGGTGTTCGAGTAGCTCGACACCACCGCATCGGGGACGTAGTGGCGCACCTTGACGGAAGTGCGAACCGAGCAGCCGAAGGGCGTGCAGTACAGCCAGTAGCAGATTCCGACCACGCGGTATTCGAGGCAGTCGGGGGACAGCGCCGACGAGACGATGGTGGCGGTGTCCAGGGCGAACGTCGACGTGGCCGTGCTCAGCAGCAGCGAGGCGACGGTGGCGCGCAGGCGCCGGGATGCCAACAGGAGGCTCATGGCTGCGTGCTCCGGTAGGCATTGATGCGCGCGACGGCGCGGGGCACGTCGGGCTCGCCGTAGACCACGTAGCGTCGATCGACCACCACGGCGGGAATCTTGGCGATGCCCAGTCCCCAGGCATCCGCGACACCTTGGTAGGCATGGCCGATGCGGCGTTGGAGCGCCTCGCCGCCGTCATGCAACCGCTGCCGCACCAGGGCCGCGGCCTGTTGCGGGTCGGCCGGCAGGTGCGCGGCGAGTTCGACCTCAATGCGCGTGGCCTGGTCCAGCTCGATGATCCGCACGCCGGCCGGGGCCTGCACCGGATGACGGCTGTCGGTGACGATGAGCACATCGGCGGCCGCCGCGATGGGACCGAGCAGTGCGGTGCACAGTCCAGCGGCCAGCCGGGCGGCCAGGGGGCGCCGCGAGGCGGCAGGAAGGTTGAGGGAATGAGCCGGCATGTCGCGCCTCCGCGGAGTCGATGCAGACTCGTAGTCGAGCGCAATGCAGGTCAGGGAACGACAAAGAAACCGAAACCGGTCAGTCCCGATTTTTCTGCGGGTCGGCGAAAAGAAACGGGAGCCAAGGGCTCCCGTGGTGATGACATGAATGCGCGTCCGCTGGTGCTGCTACAGCAAGCCGGCTTCGGCGAACGAGTACGGGCTGCCCTTGCCGACGATGAAGTGATCCAGCACCCGGACATCGACGGTGGCCAGGGCGCTCTTCAGCCGCTCGGTGATCGCACGATCAGCGGCCGATGGCTCGGTGTTCCCCGAGGGGTGCTGATGCGCCAGGATCAGCGCCGAAGCGTTGAGCGCCAGCGCACGCTGGACCACCACCCTCGGATACACCGAAGTCTGGTCGACCGTGCCCTTGAACAGCGGCTCAAAGGCGAGCACCTGGTGCTGGCTGTCGAGAAACACGACGGCGAAGATTTCGTTCGGCTCCGCGACCAGTTTCAGGCGCAGGTAGTCGCGCACGGCGGCGGGACTGCCCAGCGCTGGACCGGCCTTGAACACGCGGTTCTCCAGCAGGGTGATGGCCTGCCGGATGATCCAGTCTTCGTGCTGGGCGGCGATCAGGGTGAGCGACTCCGACGGGCGGGAGTCGGCGATGACAAAAGACATGACGAACCTCCAATGGATGAGATCGGAGGGCGCCTGCCCCTGGAGGGCAAACCCTCCTGGGGACGATGGGGATGGAACAGGTGACGAGCGGGCATCCACCACCGCGGATGCGGTGGCTGTTCGCGTCAAGGGATGCGATGCGAACGGGTTTCGATCAGCGCGGACAAGCCGCGCCGCAGCCTTGAAGATCGATGGCTACCTGGGCATGTCGCCAGCAACGCTGGCGGGCATGTCTGGGGGATGTGAGGACTCGGCGCCCGCCGTGTCGCCGGCAGCCAGCAGGTCGAGCGCCGAGAGCAAGGCGTCGCCGTCCATGGGGCCGTGCAGCAGGAGGGTCTTGCCAGTGTCGCGATCGCGCAGTAGCAGGGTTGGCGTGGCGGCAATGCTCTGTCGTGCCGCCTCCGCGGCCTGGGCGCGGATCACGGTGTCGGGCCGCTCGCTGTCGAGGCACTGCTGCAGCGTTGGCGTGAGGTCGGGATAGCGCAGGCCCTCCGGCAGGCCCTGGCCGTCGCCGCGGGTGTGCGCGTAGAGCCACGCCACCGCCTGCCAGAACGCGGCATGCCCGCCCACCTCGCCCGCGCACTCGGCCAGGCGTGCCCCGGCGGTCGCGGCTGGCTCGTGTATGGACAGCGGCAGGTGATGCCACTGCCAGTTCACCTCGGGGTGGGTGTCGATCCAGCGCTGGAGCGTCGGGAAGTACGCCCGGCAGTACGGGCACTCCAGGTCGGCGTAACCGACCACCGTGAAGCGGGCATCGCTGCGGCCGTACAGCCACGGCGGCCCAGCCGGCTTCGGTGGCTCGGGCACGGTCGTGATCGGATGCATGAACTCCGGGGCCGCATCGGGCGTGCGCAGGAGCAACCACCCGGCGGCGCCCACCGCCGCGACCAGCAGCGCGATCAGGGTATGGCGTCGAGTGAACGAAGGCAGGCGCATGGTGTTCCTCCTTCAGGCCAATGCATCCAGCGCCAGCGGCTCGATGCCGCGGGCGCGGTCGATCTTCTCGGCCACGCGGAAGGCGGCATCCAGCTCGCTGATGCCGTGCTGCTGCATCAACTGGAAGCGTTCGGCCTTCTCCTCGGGCTCGGTCATCGCCATCGCCAGGTAGAGGCTGGGCGGCACGGCGCGGAACAGCACTTCCATCGACTTGGACAGGATGACGCCCTCGCTGAACTTGCCGGCCTCCTTGCGTGCCGAGAGCATCAGCGCCTTCTGCGAAGCGTTGAGTTCGCGGAAGCGCGCGATCTTCTCGACTTCATCGGGCGGCATCGACAGGCAGATCCACCACTCGATCATGTTGAGCATGGGCTCGGCCGCTTTCGGCAGGTCGTCCAGGTTCTGCGTGGCGAGCCAGAACCAGGCGCCGAGCTTGCGCCACATCTTGGTGATCTTGACCACGTAGGGCGCGAGCAGTGGGTTCTTCGTGATGATGTGGCCTTCGTCCGTCACGTTGATGATCGGGCGGCCCAGGAACTGGTCGCGCTCGGCGATGTTGTTGACGGTGTTGATGAGCGAGATGTAGGCAATCGAGAGTTGGGCGTTGTAGCCCTCGCGCGCGAAGGTGGCCAGGTCCACGATGGTGATGTCCGCCTCGGGCCACGGCGTGCCCGACCGGTCGAACATCTCGCCGTCCACGCCCTGGCAGAACATATCCATGGCGTCGGCCATTTCCAGCAGCCGTGCACGCCGCATCTCCGGCAGCGTGGCGTCGCGGGCGCGCTCGCGCAGCGCGTCGCGCGCATCGCGCGTGAGCACCGTGCGTCTGTCCGCCACGCAATGCTGGGCCGCATCGAGAATGCACTGGCGGATCAGGCTGCGGTCGGCGCGCGTCATGCGCGCTTCTTCCTTGTCCTCGCCGCCGGTGATCATCAGCCGCGCAGTGATCTCCAGCTCGCCGAGCACGTCGCGCTGCTCATCGCCTTCCACGGCCATGCCGGCATCGGTCTGGTCTTCGTCGAGCGCATCGGCGTCCAGCGTCTGTACCTGGCTCGGCGTATCGACCAGCCGCCAGGCGTCGGCGAACGGAGCCAGACTGACGCCCGCGCCCGGCGCGAGCTTCACGCGATGCACGGTGAGGCCCAGCCGTGCCGCGAAGTCGCCGAACAGGCCGAAGCTGTTGCCCGCCTCGACGATGAACAGGCGCGGCCGATAGATCGCCGTCACCTGATTCAGGATGTTGTTGAGCGTCGCGCTCTTGCCCGACCCCGTGGGGCCGAACAGGAACAGATGCGCGTTCATCTGCCGGTCGAGGCGGTTCAACGGATCGAACGTGATCGGGCCGCCGCCGCGGTTGAAGAACGTGATGCCGGGATGCCCCGTGCCCTGGCTGCGGCCCCAGACCGGCGCCAGGTTCGCCGCGTGTTGCGCGAACATGAGCTGGGTGTACCACTGGCGCTTGTCGGCAGCCGGATCGAACACGCACGGCAGCCAGCGCAGATAGCTGTTCAGCGGCGCCACCTCGTCCTCTTCGCGTACCGGTTGCAGGCCGGCGTTGAGCATCACGTTGACGAGCTGCAGGCCGCGCGCATCGAGCTGGGCCAGGTCGCGGCCGCGCAGGTAGAACGCCAGCGCGCCGCGGTAGAGCTTGTGCGCGCTGCCGATCAGGCCGCGCGCCTGCTGCACGTCCTGCCGGGTCTGCTCCGAGGCCAGGGTCTCGCCGACGGCCTTCCTGGCGAGGTGGTTGAGGTGCGCCTCCAGCACGTCCTGGGGCGTGGCGACCAGCGTCAGGCACATCACCGTGTCCTCGGGCATCTGGTCGAACAGCGCGTTCATGGCATCGCCGCCTTTGCGCGTCTCGCCCGTCAGATGGCCCGTCACGGGTGGCGTGCGCAGACGATCCATCACGATCACCCGATGCGGCATGCCGTCGAAGAACCACAGGCCGTTGGGCACGTCCGAACGGGGCTGGCCGAAGAACAGGCGCTGCGCGAAGTCGGTGCCGCTGGCGAGTTCGATCTCGCCCTCCTCCCGCTCTTCCGGGTAGCGGGTCAGCGCGTAGAAGCTTTCCCGGTCTTCGGCAGTGGCGCCGAGCAGGGTCGGATTCGGGTTGAACCAGCGCAGCAGCCAGGCGTGAATGGCCGTCGCGCCGAGACGTCGAGCCTTCACGCCGGCATTGGCCAGCCCGCCGACGAGGCGGTCGCAGATCGTGGTCAGCGCCTGCTCGGGCGACTGGCCGCGCCGTGGGGTCGGGGCCGCGGACGTGCGGCGGTAGACCACCATGCGCACGCGCCGGACCTGGCCGCGCCACTGCAG
>JAJFJX010000455.1 GCA_021773655.1 Panacagrimonas sp. | reverse complement strand
GATGCCATGAGCAAGGTGCCGACCGAGGTCACCGACGCCATACGCGCCGACCAGCCGATCGCCGACGCCAAGCTTCAGGCGCTGGCCACGTTCACGCAGGTCATGTTCGACAGTCGTGGCAAGCCGACCAAGGCGCAGGCGCGGGCCTTCCTCGACGCCGGCTACAGCGAGCGGCAGATGATGGAGGTCATCCTTGCCATCGCGGTCAAGACGCTCAGCAACTACACCAATCATCTGTTCCACACCCCGCTCGACGATGCGTTCGCGGGTCGTCAGTGGCAGCCGGAAAAGGCGCGCTGAGGCAGGCTTTGCGACGCGCCGCGGGCGCGCCGAGTGGGCACGCGGTGGCCAACGACCGTTACGGCGACCATCCGGTGCTCCTCAGCTGCCGCCCGCCGTGCTTCACCACACCGGCATGGCCTTCGATGCCGTGTTGGGTGGCAGGCGGCAGAAGTTTGGTGTCTACGAAACTGCCTGCGGACCGTAGCGAGCCGAATCTGTTCGCGCTCGGCAAAGCGCAGAAAGCGGAGCGTACGTGGAAGTTCGGGTTCAAGGCCCCGCGCTGAACGTGGAGGCAAGCCGGCGGGGTCGTTGCGCGATTCAACCGGTCTGCGCAGCGCCACGCCCACGCTGACTGGCGCAGCAACCGGATTGCGCCTGCACCGGCGGACAGGGCGTATCGCCGTACGAGCAGAAGACGCAGCAGTCCCCCGGTTTCGGGCGCAGCGTGGTTGAACAGCCGGCGCAGACGTAGAACCACGTGCAGGCATCTGTGGGCATCGACTCGGTGGCCCGGTGTCCGCAGTCTGGACACTGCAAGGTGGAAACCAGCAGCGGTGGGTTCATGGTGTGGCGCTCCTTCGGGGATTCCCGGGTTCGTCTCGTCGAGAAAATGAAAACGTGATTGGACGCCACGAGGCGGCTCACTCACAATGTTGCAATGCACCACACGCCGAAAAACACTGCGCCCCTTGTCACGCCGCCATAGCGCCGTCCGATTCTGGAACCCGGGTTCCCGTCGCTGAACCGATTCCGGATTCAGCCGCTTCATTCCTCCCTCGATACGCCTTGAAAGCCCCGATAGCGGGGCGTCTCACGGCTGCGCCTCACCTCTGGAGTTTCCCTTGTTGAAGCTGTCTGCTGTCGAAATCAAAACCAATCTGCTCAGTGGTCTGACCGTGGCGCTGGCGATGGTTCCCGAAGCCATCGCCTTCGCGCTGGTGGCCCAGGTCTCGCCGCTGACCGGCCTTTACGCTGCCTTCATCGTCGCGCTGATCACCTCTGCGTTTGGCGGACGACCCGGCATGATCTCCGGCGCCACCGGCGCCCTCGCGGTGGTGATGGTGGCACTGGTGGTGGAGCACGGTGTCGAGTACCTGTTCGCGACCGTGGTGTTGATGGGTGTGCTGCAGTTGCTGTTCGCGGCAGCCAAGCTCGGCAAGTTCATCCGCATGGTGCCGCACCCGGTGATGCTGGGCTTCGTCAACGGTCTGGCCATCGTGATCTTCCTGGCGCAGTTCGGGCACTTCAAGACTGCGGATGCAGACGGCGCGTTGCAGTGGATGCAGGGCATGCCGCTGTACCTGATGATCGGCTTGATCGCGCTCACCATGGGGGTGATCTACCTGCTGCCCAAGCTGACCAGGGCGGTGCCTTCGACCCTGGCGGCCATCGCCGCGGTGTCGCTGCTGGTGATCGGATTGGACATCGACACCAGGACGGTCGGCGATCTGGGTTCCATTGCCGGCGGCCTGCCGAGCTTCCACCTGCCGCAGGTTCCGTTCAATCTCGAGACGCTGCTGATCGTGTTGCCGTACTCGCTGATTCTGGCGGCCATCGGCCTGATCGAGTCTCTGCTGACCTTGAACCTGATCGACGACATGACCGACACGCGCGGGCGCCCGAACCGGGAATGCGCAGCGCAGGGTGCAGCCAATGTCGTCACCGGATTTTTCGGCGGCATGGGCGGCTGCGCGATGATCGGCCAGAGCATGATCAACGTTAACAACGGCGCGCTGCATCGCCTGTCCGGCATTGCCACCGCGCTGTTCCTGCTGAGCTTCATCCTGTTCGGCTCGGCGCTGATCGAGCAGATTCCGCTCGCCGCGCTGATCGGCGTGATGGTCGTGGTGGCGGAGAAGACTTTCGAGTGGGCCAGCTTTCGTCTGTTCGGCAAGGTGCCGCGCGCCGATGTGTTCGTGGGCCTGCTGGTAGCGGGCGTTACCGTGTTCGCCGATCTGGCCGTCGCGGTGATTGTGGGCGTGATCGTCTCGGCCCTGGTGTTTGCCTGGGAGCACGCCAAACATGTGCGCATCACCGCGACGATGACCTCCGACGGCCGCAAGGTCTACGAGGCCGAAGGCACGCTTTTCTTTGCCTCCATCTCCGAGTTCCAGCGGCAGTTCGTGCCCAGGGACGATCCGGACGACGTGGAGATCGACTTTCGTCGCGCCAAACTGATGGATCACTCGGCCATCGAAGCGGTCAACGCACTGGCCGAGCGCTACGTGCGCGCCGGCAAGCGGCTCAAGCTGCGACACCTCAGTGCCGACTGCCTCGATCTGCTGGACAAGGCGCGAAACATGATCGAGGTCGACTACCGGGAAGATCCGACCTATCGGGTCGCGGATGACAAGCTCGCCTGAACCTTGCCGCCTGGAGCGGCGCGTAACTCAAGGCACGCGACCCGATATGAGACTTCACCGGGCGCTTGCGTCAGCCCTCGCGGACGCTGCACTCCGCGCAGCGTCGGGCTCAGCCATCGTGGTGAGCCGCCTCGACGAAAGGCTTCATCCAATGCCGATGATTGGCATCTGAAAGACCCGGGGAGCAAGGACGGGCCGCGTCCCTGCCCCGACCAGACCAGACAGACTCGGTCATCGGCATTCTGCTGCCCTTTGTTTCCTCACTTCTTCGGATCGGGCACCAGCCGCAAATACGGTTTCAGTTCCTTCCAGCCGGCCGGGAACAACTTTTTGGCGTCTTCATTGCTGACGGCCGGGACGATGATCACGTCCTCACCCTTTTTCCAGTTCACCGGCGTGGCCACCTTGTAGCCGTCGGTGAGCTGCAGCGAGTCGATGACCCGCAGGATTTCGTCGAAGTTGCGGCCGGTGCTGGCCGGGTAGGTCAGCGTCAGGCGCACCTTCTTGTTGGGGTCGATGACGAACACCGAGCGCACCGTCAGCGTGTCGCTGGCGTTGGGGTGGATCATGTCGTAGAGGTTCGACACGGTCCTGTCGGCGTCGGCGATCAGCGGAAAGTTGAGCGCCGCACCCTGGGTTTGTTCGATGTCCTTGCTCCAGCCGTGGTGGTCTTCAAGCTTGTCCACCGACAGGCCGATGGCCTTGACGTTGCGCCGGTCAAACTCATCCTTGAGCTTGGCGGTGTAGCCCAGCTCGGTGGTGCAGACCGGCGTGTAGTTCTTGGGGTGGCTGAACAGCACCACCCAACTGGACCCGGCCCAGTCGTGGAACTTGATGCGGCCTTCGGTGGTGTCGGCTTCAAAGTCGGGGGCGATGTCGCCCAATCTGATGGTCATGTCAGTCTCCTGTTGAGGCAATGAAATGGAAAGGCGCCAGGGCATGCACCCGGTGCCGTGGGCGCTACGGTCATCAAAGCTTTGGGCCGCGCGGTGCTCATATCAACCACGCCACCGGATCGTAGACGCGACGCGACGCGATGCGCCCGGCCGGGCGCGTCGACAAAGCGCACCCCATCGAGATCGTGTCCGCGCCGGTGTGCGTGTGCGTGTTCGTTCTGCATGGACGGGCACCTCCAGAAACATTGATCAGGTCATCCCCGCGCAAGCGGGGATCCAGCGGCGGCGATGCCGGCGTCGCGCCACGTCCAGCCGTCATCCCCGCGCAGGCGGGGATCCAGTCCTGACCCGACCGAGCAATGGGAGTCACCGCGATCGCGGCGCCTTTCTGGATTCCCGCCTTTGCGGGAATGACGGTGGTTGGTGATGGACTTGAAGCGCTTCTCATCGAGCGGCCGAGCGGCCGAGCGGCGGTGATTTCCGGCTCGATGCGCTGTCCCATGACCGGTCGCGCAACACACTGGGGACGACCGCCCTTTGAGTTCAAACCCTGCCTCGCCGCCGGAGCCCACGACATGATGTCCACCCATACCCCCATCCGACGCCGCCCCGCAGCCCCGGTTCTACTGGCCGCAGTGTCGCTCGCCGTACTGCTGACGGGCCTTGCTGCCTGTTCGAGGTCCGGGACCGAGGAGGACGTCGGCACTTCGCCGCAGTCCGCGCAGGAAGCCGCCGCGCCTGGATCGGCGCCGGCCAAGGACCAGTCCACCGAGACTCGTGGCACGCAATCGGCCCGGGATGGCAGCCACGCGTTGGTGGACTCGGCTGCCTCGTCGCAGACCACTCGGGAAGCGGCCGTGCTGGTCAGCGAACCGTTCACCGAGTCCCGCTTCAAGGAGTTGACCGGGGACGACGGCCTGGTGCTGGTGGAGATCTCGGCCACCTGGTGTCCGACCTGTCGTGAGCAAAAGCAGGTGCTGGCCAGGTTCCAGCAACAGCATCCCGAGGTGCCCTTGACCATACTGAACGTCGACTTCGACAAGCAGAAGAAATGGGTCAAGCACTTCAAGGCACCGCGCCAGTCCACGCTGGCACTGTATCGCGGCGGCGAACGGGTCTGGTTTTCGGTCGGCGAGCAGCGCGAGAAGGCCATTTTCGAGGCGCTGCTCCAGGCAGCCGGCGCTTCGGCATGAGCCTGATTCTCGCCCCGACCCCCGGGGCCGCGGGCGCACCGGGTGTGCTGTCGCCCTGTGCCGAATGGACACGAAGGGCCGTGGACTGGATGCGCCCGTGACCCGCGCCGCGCCATCACAGACCCCAGCGGCGCTGGCCATCGGTGTCATGGCAAAGGCACCCGTGCCGGGTCAGGTGAAGACGCGGCTGATTCCCCTGCTCGGCGCGGAGGGCTCGGCGCGACTGCATACGCGTCTGCTCGCGCAGACCCTGGCGACCTGCATCGAGGCGGCGCCCGGCGCGGTCACGCTGTTCGCCACTGGCGGCGCGCCGGGAGTCGACTGGCCGCACGTTGCAGATCGCTTCGGCGTCAACCGTGTCGAGCAAGTCGGCGCGGACCTCGGCGCGCGCATGCATCACGCCATCGCTCACTTGCTGTCGCACGCACCTGCTGCGCTGCTGGTGGGCGCGGATTGCCCGGAACTGGACGCCGAACACCTGCGTGCCGCGCATCTGGCCTTGCATGGACGCCGGCTGGTGTTCATCCCCGCGCGGGACGGCGGGTATGTGCTGGTTGGCGCCACGCAGCCGTGCCTGCCGGTGTTCAGCGGCATTGCCTGGGGCACGGCACGCGTCATGCGTGGCACGCGCACGGTGATGCGACGACTGGGCTGGCGCCGAGGTCGCGACTGGGCCGAGCTGGAGCCCCTGGCCGACCTCGACGAACCACAGGATTATCTGGACGCGCTGGCACGCGGCCACCTCGACGCGGTTGAGGACCACGGGGGCCCGGGATGAACCGGCTGCGCCAGGGACGTGTGGTCGCGATCAGCACGCTCACCTGGACCTCGCTGCCGGGCCGCCCGCTGCCGGGCCGCATTTCTCGCGGGGGAATCGTAGAATCTTCCGACAGTCTGATTCCGAAGCGACCCTGAAGAGCGCCAGGAGGACGGGAAATGACACTGGATTCTCCAGCGACCTGTTGGAAATGCGGGCCGGACCCAAGCCGCCCGCGCCAGGCGCACGCCGGCTTCCCGCTCGCCAGCTCGCTGTTACTGTGCGAGTCGCATGGCCGGCTCAGGGGCAAGCTGTCATTCCAGAACAACCTGCTCGCCCTGTTGCCGAGCCGTGACCGGCGCTTTGATCAGCCGGACCCAGTTTCTGTCATATCGGCGCCGGTATCGGCTGCCGATGACGTTGCTGCTGCCCAGCCCAGGGCCAAGGAGGACTTGCCATGATCTATCACCCGGTGACACTGACCCACGCCGATACACGTTCACATTTACCGCTGGCGCAGGCCGCCATTCAACCGTTGCTGGAGGCCGATGCGCCGGCGACATTGGCGATGACCGACTTCGTACATACCCGTGCCGTCACCGTCACGTCGCACCGGCAGATCGACGCGGCGCTGCAGGACATGATCCACGCCGGCGTGCGCTCGCTGCTGGTGACTAAAGAAAATGCGCTGGTCGGATTCATCACCTCCTACGACATCCAGGGCGAAAAGCCGCTGCTGTTCATCCAGGGGCCGCAGTGCATTCACCCGCGCCGTCGTCACCAGGACGTGCGCGTCGAAGACATCATGACGCCGATCAGCCAGGTGCCCGCGATTGCCCTCGCGACCCTGCGTGAGCGACGTCTGGGCGACCTGCTCGCCTCCTTCGATCAGCACCCTCACGCGATGCACATGCTCGTGCTGGAGCCCGACCCCGCCGGCGGCGACACCGTGCGCGGCCTGATCTCCCACACGCAGGTGCGACGCCTGCTCGAAATGGACCGCAGGCTGACGTGAGCGCCGCACATGGTGGTTTTGTCGGCATCCGCGCGTGCGTGTTCGATGCCTACGGCACCCTGCTCGACTTCAACAGCGCCGCCGCCGGCGCGGCGGATACGCTGAAAGATCGTGCCAGCCGACTGTCCGAACTATGGCGCAGCAAGCAACTGCAATACACCTGGTTGCGCGCGTTGATGGGCGCGCATGCGCCGTTCTGGCAGGTCACCGGCGAAGCCCTGGACCATGCGTTGGCCGCGCTGGACATCGACGATCCGGCGCTGCGCGAGCGGCTGATGGCGGCCTACCTGCAGTTGGCGACCTTCCCCGAGGTGCTGAACACCTTGCGCCAACTGCAGGGTGCCGGCATGAAGACCGCCATCCTCACCAACGGCTCTCCGGAGATGATCGAGCGCGCTTGTCGGCACGCCGGGCTCGATGTGCTGCTCGACGCGGTGCTGTCGGCGCAGGACGCAGGCATCTACAAGCCGCATCCGGACGTCTATCAGCTCGCGGTCGATCACCTCGAAGTACCGGCCGGACAGATCGCGTACGTGTCCTCCAACGCCTGGGACGCCGCTGCCGCAGCGCACTTCGGCTTTCGAGTCGCATGGTGCAATCGCTATCGCCAGCCCCCGGAGCACCTTCCCGGTCGGCCCGAGGCGCAGATCGAACGGCTCGATGCACTGCTGCCGCTTCTGGGTCTGAGCGCAGTTGGCGCCGATGCATGAATCCGAGCATCCAGAGGCTTCGACCCAGAGCCCGGGCGCCGGCCCGCAGCCTGCGCCGGGCGCGGGCAGACATCGCCGGCGCTGCTCGACCTGCTGATCCGGGCGCCAGGAGCGCTTGAGGGGTCACCCGTACATTGCCGGCGATGACTCGATTGCCGACAGTGCGCATCCATAAGTGCGCATCCATGTTCGAAATCGAAGTCAGCCGGAGACGGAACAGGAAACGGAACAGGACAAGGATCCGCCGCCAATCCCGCGCAGGCGCAAATGACGCGGGCTGTCGCGGAGCCTTCTGTCGCGCCGAGCCCCACCCGCAAACAGGGCAGCACGCCGCTGCCGCTCCAGTGATGCGACGAGACCTTGCCGACCCTCAAGGCAGCCTCGCGATTCCTTCAAAGGCAGCGGGCCGAAGCACCCGGCGGCGGCCCGCGCCGGACGGTCGGACATGAATGGCAGACGGTTTCAGGTTCGCGCCGGCGGCGCGCCGGCCTAGTATCCCTGAGCGGGCCGCCGTGAACGGCCCCCGGTGCGGCACGCTCCCCAGCGGCGGCGCACGCCCTCTACCCCCTGCAAAGAGGTTTTCCGGAAACTCCATGAAGCAACGCCTGATCCTGCTCGCGGTGGTGCTCCTGGCCATCGGGCTGTTCTTTGCCCTGGACCTGGGACGCTTTCTGTCGCTGGCCTACCTGCAGGAACAGCGCGGGGCGCTGGTGGCCTGGCGCGACGCACAGCCGCTGGTGGTCTCCACGGCATTCTTCCTGGTGTATGTGATTGCCACCGCCCTGTCCCTGCCGGGTGCGGTAATCCTGACCCTGGCCGGCGGCGCGATCTTCGGCCTGCTCTGGGGCACGGTGCTGATCTCGATCGCCTCCACTCTGGGCGCCACCGGCGCCTTCCTGGTGGCGCGCTACGTGCTGCGCGACCTGGTGCAGTCACGCTACGGCGAGCGCCTCAAGACCATCAACGCCGGCATCGCCAGGGACGGTGCGTTCTACCTGTTCACCCTCAGGCTGGTGCCGGTCTTTCCGTTCTTCCTGATCAACCTGCTGCTCGGCCTGACCGCGATGCGGGCCTGGACCTTCGTCTGGGTCAGCCAACTGGGAATGCTTGCCGGCACCGTGGTGTACGTCAATGCAGGCACGCAGCTGGCGAGTCTCGAATCGCTGGGCGGCATCCTGTCGCCGGGCTTGATCGGCGCCTTCGTGCTGCTCGGCGTGTTTCCGCTGGTCGCCCGCAAGCTGGTCGACTGGGCGCGCGCACCTCGGGTCTACGCCGGGCATCGCCGGCCGAAATCCTTCGACCGCAATCTGATCGTCATCGGTGCCGGCAGTGGCGGTCTGGTCAGTGCGTACATCGCGGCGGCGGTCAAGGCCAGGGTGACGCTGATCGAAAAGAACCGGATGGGGGGCGACTGCCTCAATACCGGTTGCGTTCCGTCCAAGGCGCTGATCCGCTCGGCCCGGTTCGCCAGCCAACTTTCTCGGGCCGGCGAGTTCGGCTTCGAGCCGGTCAGCAGCCGCCCCGACTTTGCGCAGGTGATGGCGCGGGTCCACGACGTGATCCGTGCCATCGAGCCGCACGATTCTGTGCAGCGCTATACCGGACTGGGTGTCGAATGCATCCAGGGCGAGGCGAGGCTGGTCGACCCGTGGACGGTGGAGGTCAACGGTCAGCGCCTGAGCGCACGCGGCATCGTGATCGCCACCGGGGCGCGGCCATTCGTGCCGCCCATCGCCGGCCTGGCAGAAGCCGGCTACCTGACGTCCGACACGCTGTGGGAACTGCGCGAGCTGCCGCGTCGGCTGGTGGTGCTCGGCGGCGGTCCCATCGGCTGCGAATTGACCCAGGCCTTCGCGCGCCTGGGGTCGGAGGTGACCCAGGTCGAGATGCTGCCGCGACTGATGCTGCGCGAGGATCCGGAGGTCTCGGCCCTGGTGCAGGCACGCTTTGCCGCCGAGGGCGTGGACGTGCGCCTCAACACCCGGGCCAGCGCGGTGGTGGTCGAACAGGGCCAAAAATTTCTGGTCTGCGAGCAGGACGGCCAGACGCAGCGCATCGCTTTCGACCGGATCATCGTCGCGGTCGGCCGCGCGGCCCGGCTGGAGGGCTTCGGACTGCAGCAGGTCGGCGTCAGGACGGGCAGGACGGTGGAGGTCAACCAATGCCTGCAGACCAACTTCCCTCACATCTATGCGGTGGGCGATGTCGCCGGCCCCTACCAGTTCACGCACACCGCCGCGCACATGGCCTGGTATGCGGCCGTCAACAGCCTGTTCGAACCGCTGCTGGCATTGCGCGGCGGCCGCTTCAGGGTCGATTACTCGGTCATTCCCTGGGCCACCTTCACCGAGCCCGAGGTGGCACGCGTGGGCCTCAACGAAACCGAGGCACGGGACCAGGGCATCGATTTCGAAGTGACACGGTTCGACCTCGGGGAACTTGATCGCGCCATCGCAGACGGCGAGGCGCACGGCTTCGTCAAGGTGCTCACAGTGCCCGGCAAGGACCGCATCCTGGGCGCGACCATCGTCGGCGAACACGCCGGCGATCTGATTGCCGAGTACGTGCTGGCCATGCGCCACGGCCTGGGGCTGAACAAGATCCTCGGCACCATCCACATCTATCCAACGATGGCAGAAGCCAACAAGTACGCTGCCGGCCAGTGGAAACAGGCACACAAGCCCGAGCGCCTGCTGCGCTGGGTGGAACGCTTCCACGCCTGGCGCCGGGGCTGAGTCATGCAGCGCCATGTCTGTGCCCGGACCCCACCCCCGCCGACTCACACGAGGAGTCCCGAAATGAACCTCGCTTCGACACCTGCAGCCCATCCGAAATACCGCCTCTCATGGCGCACCCGACTGCTGGTTCCGATCACCGTGGCATTGCTGGCAGCCTGCGTCGACAACAGCCCCGGAGACGAGCGCGCGGCCGCTGCCAGCCCGGCACCGGAGGCGACCACCGAGACTCCGGCGCTGGTCAACGAGCCGTTCACCGAAGCGCGCTTCCAGGCCCTGCAGGCCGCCGGGGCCCTGGTGCTGGTGGACGTGTCGGCGTCCTGGTGTCCGACCTGCCGCGAACAGAAGCGCGTGCTGGCCCGCTTCCAGCAGCAGCATCCGGAGGTTGCGCTGACCATTCTCAATGTCGACTACGACGACCAGAAGCAATGGGTGCGACATTTCAAGGCGCCGCGGCAGTCCACGCTGGCGCTGTACCGGGGCGATGAACAGCTCTGGTTTGCGGTGGCCGAAGTGCGCGAGGACGTGATCTTCGAAGCCCTGCGCCAGGGCGCGGCGGGCGCATGAGCCTGAGCCTGGCCTCGGTGCCGCTGGCTGCCGGCGCCGGCGCGCTGGGCGTGCTGTCGCCCTGCGTCTGGCCGCTGGTGCCGGTGGTGATGGCCAGCGCCGCCAGTGGCGGCCGCAGCGGCCCGTGGTGGCTGATCGCAGGGTTGAGCCTGTCGTTCGCGGTGGCCGGCACGTTGCTGTCGTTCCTGCTGGTGTCGCTGGGCCTGGACCCTGAACTGTTCCGAACCCTGGCCGGCGCCCTGCTGCTGCTGATCGCCGCGGTGCTGCTGGTGCCGGCGCTGGGCGATGCGGTGAGCCTGCGCCTGTCGCTGCTGTCCGCCAGACTCAACACACGGGCCGGTGACGCCGGCGGCGCAGGCTTTGGTCAGTTCGGCGTCGGCCTGGTGCTCGGGCTGGTGTGGTTGCCTTGCGTCGGCCCGACCCTGGGGGCGGCCATCGCGCTGGCCTCGGTGGGTCAGAGCCTGGTCACTGCCTTCGTCACCATGCTGGCCTATGGCCTGGGCACCGGCGCGGTGCTGCTGTTGGCGGGGCTGGCCTCGAATGAAATGCTGCGCCGGCTGCGGCCACAGATGCTCAGCGGCGCCGGACGTGCCAAGCGCCTGCTGGGCTGGACCCTGGCGTTGTTGGGCGTGCTGGTCCTCAGCGGCTGGGACAAGCAACTGGAGGCCGCCGCGCTCGATATCCTGCCGACCTGGCTGTTCACCCTGTAGGCGGAGCAGGCGGAATTCTTCATGGAACTTGCAGCATGGACCTTGCAGCTCGACTTTTCCGTGGCCTGGCGCAAGCGCTGCGCGCAACGCCGCCCGCGGCTGCCGGGCCTGCCCGGGACAGCCACCGATCACCCTCGATGCGTTCGCGCGGTGTGCGCCACCGGACGCGGGAATCCACCGCAACGATGCCGGCGTACCCCTTCGACACCATTGCACCGCAGAGGACAACGATGAGGACGACGATGAAGCAGCAGCACACCACACCCCCACAGCTCCGACCCGCGCCACGGCCGTCGACGCGCCGCGGCCGCACCAGCGCCCTGTTGCTGGCGATGAGCCTGGTCACCGGCGCGCCCTCGGTTGCGGCCGACGATGAACTCGCCGCCGCGATCGCCAGCCCCGCGCGCACGCCTGCCTTCGCCGCCCGTGATCCCTGGCGCCACCCGGCCGAGACACTGGAATTCTTCGAGCTCGCGCCGGATCAGCACGTGGTGGAGATCTGGCCCGGCGCCGGCGGCTGGTACACCGAGATCCTCGCGCCCTACCTGCGCTCACATGGCCGGCTCTACGCCGCGCAGTTCAATGCCGACTCGCCGGCACAGTTCTTCCGCCAGTCACGCGCCCGATTCGAGGCTGCCCTGGCGGCCGCGCCCGAGCGCTACGACCGCGTGGTGCTCACCACCTTCGACCCTCCCGATCACGTGGAGATTGCACCTGCAGGCAGCGCCGACAGGGTGCTGACCTTCCGCAACGTGCACAACTGGTACATGCGCGGCGGTGGCGACGCGCGCGTGATCGCGGCGTTCGAGGGGATGTACCGCGCGCTCAAGCCCGGCGGACTGCTCGGCGTGGTCGATCACCGCCTGCCCGAGGGGCGTCCGCTGTCCGACCAGGAAGCCAGCGGTTATCTGCGCCAGGACTACGTGATCGACATGGCCGAGCGCGCCGGCTTCGAGTGGGTGGCCAGCAGCGAGATCAACGCCAACCCGCGGGACACCGCCGATCATCCCGAAGGCGTATGGACGCTGCCGCCGACCCTGCGCCTGGGCGAGACCGACCGCGCGCACTATCAGGCCATCGGCGAGAGTGACCGCATGACGCTGAAGTTCCGCAAGCCGGCCGCCGCGCGCGCGCCTTCCTGAGTCTCCGAGCGATGCGCAGTTCGATTTTTCCGACCGATCTTCATATGAATGGTCATTCACGCTTGCTTCGCATTCAGCGCGCTTCGGGCGCTCTGCGCGTTCTGCGCGGCCTGTTCGCCCCGATGCTGCTGGCGCCGGTCATCGCCTGCGGCCCGGCACCGGCACCGCCAGCCGCCGACGCGCTGCAGGGCCGGCTGGGACTGACCGGTTCGAGCACGGTGGCACCGCTGGCGGCCGAGATCGCCAAGCGCTTCGAAGCGCAGCACCCCGAGGTGCGCATCGACGTGCAGACCGGGGGCTCCTCACGCGGCATCGCCGATGCGCGCAGCGGAATCGCCGACATCGGCCTGGTGTCACGCGCCCTGGTGGGGACCGAGCAGTCCGACCTGCAGGCCCATCCGATCGCCCGCGACGGCATTGCGATGATCGTGCACGCCTCCAATCCAGTGCCGCAGTTGAACGCCGACCAGGTGCGCGCGCTGTACCGCGGACAGTGGCGCAACTGGCAGCAGGCCGGCGGCCCGGACCTGGAAGTCAGCGTGGTCAACAAGGCGCAGGGGCGCTCGACGCTGGATCTGTTCCTGGAGCACTTCGGACTGCAGTCGCGCGAGATCCGACCCGCGGTGGTGATCGGCGACAACGAGCAGGGCATCAAGACCGTGGCCGGCAACGCCGGTGCGATCGGCTACGTCTCGGTGGGCAGCGCCGAGTACGCCGCGGCCAGCGGCGTGCCGATCCGCCTGCTGGCGCTGGATGCCATCCAGGCCAGCGTCGACAGCGTGCGTCAGCAGCGCTACCCGCTGGCGCGACCGCTGAATCTGGTCACGCGCGGCACGCCGGGCGGACTGGCCGCCGCCTTCATCGCCTACGCGCAATCGCCGGCAGTCCACGATCTGGTACGAGGGCTGTACTTTGTTCCGCTGGAATAGTGATCGCGCCCTGGCGGCGGTGACCGGCCTGGCGGCACGGCTGGCCGCGGTCATCGTGCTGCTGATCATCGGCTTCGTGATACTGCAATCGGTGCCGGCGCTGCAGGAACTGGGCCCGGTGCGCTTCTTCACCGACGACGGCTGGTACCCGACGGGCGAGGTTGCCGCCCGCGGCTACAACCTGGCGCCGATGGTGGTGGCGACCGTGCTGTGCGCGGTCGGCGCGCTGTTGCTGGCCGCTCCGCTGGGCCTGCTGGTCGCGGTCTGGCTGACCGAGTACGCGCCCGCAGCACTGGGGCGGCCGGTCGAGGCCCTGGTGGGTCTGATGGCCGGCGTACCTTCGGTGGTGTACGGCCTGTGGGGCCTGGTGACGCTGGTGCCGCTGATCGCGGCCTGGCAGCCCCCTGGCGCCAGCCTGCTGTCCGGAATCCTGGTGCTGTTCCTGATGGTCCTGCCGACGGTGATCCTGGCCACGGTGGCCGCGCTGCGCGCAGTCACGCCCGAATGGCGAATGGCGGCAGCGGCGCTGGGCATGGGCCCGACCGGCGCCCTGTGGCGCGTGGTGGTGCCGGCGGCGCGCGGCGGCATCCGGGGCGCGCTGGTGCTGGCGCTGGCGCGCGCCATCGGCGAGACCATGGCGGTGCTGATGGTCACCGGCAACGTGGTACGGATGCCGGACAGCCTGTTCGATCCGGTGCGCACGCTGACGGCAAACATTGCCCTGGAACTGGCCTACGCGGTGGACCTGCATCGCTCCGCGCTGTTCGTGGGCGGATTGCTGCTGGCGGCGCTGGTCGCGGCGCTGGTACTGGCCGCCGAGCGCCCCCGGGAGGCGCGCCGTCATGCGTGAAACGGCCACGCCGCTGGCCGCCTGGGGCGCCACTGCAGCGGTGCTGGCCGGGGCGCTGTGGATGCTGATCGACGTGCTGTGGCGGGGTGCGCCGGGCCTGTCCATGGGGTTCCTGCTGGAGGCCCCGCGCGACGCTGGACGCGCCGGCGGCGTGGCGCCGATCCTGCTGTCGACGATCTGGATCCTGGCGGTTGCCCTGGCCGCCGCCCTGCCGCTGGGCCTGGCCACCGCGATCTGGCTGTCCGAATCCACCCTGCAGCGCCCGCGCCTGCAACGCGCGGTGCGGCTGTCACTGGACATGCTCGCCGGGGTGCCTTCGATCGTGTTCGGCCTGTTCGGCAATGCCGTGTTCGCGGTGGCGCTGGGCATGGGCCTGTCGATCCTGTCGGGCGGCCTGACCCTGGCCTGCATGGCCCTGCCGATCATCATCCGCACCGCCGAGGAGGGCTTGCGTGCATTGCCCCCGGAGCTGCGCCTGCAGGCCGCGGCCCTGGGCCTGAGACGCAGCCGCATCGTCCTGGGGCTGCTGTTGCCGGCCGCCCTGCCGGCACTGCTGGCCGGCACCCTGCTCGGCATCGGCCGCGCGCTGGCCGAAACCGCCGCGTTGATCTTCACCAGCGGCTACGTCGATCGCGCACCGCAATCCTGGCTGGATTCCGGACGCGCGCTGTCGGTGCACATCTACGACCTGTCGATGAACGTTCCAGGCGGCGAGCACAATGCCTACACCGCGGCGCTGGTGCTGATGGCACTGATCGTGGCCATCAACGCGGCCACCCAGGCCGCGGCCCGCCATTGGCGCCGCGCACTGAGTTGGCAGGATCCGGCGGCGGGTGATCGATGATGGCAGCCGTGCGCCCGACGCCGCCGCCGGACCCTCGCGACACATCGAGTCGCGATACCGGCGCGGGAATCACGATCGAAGACCTCGGCGTGTCCTACGGGGCCCATCATGCGCTGCGGGGCGTGACGATGGACGTCGCACCGGGCACCATCATGGCGCTGATCGGACCGTCCGGTTGCGGCAAGACCAGCCTGCTCAACGCACTCAACCGTCTCACCGATCTGATCCCCGGGTGCCGGGTGCAGGGCCGGGTCCGGCTGGCCGGCGTGTCGATCCACGCCCCCGGCACCGAGGTGCGGCAGTTGCGCCGCCGGGTGGGCATGGTGTTCCAGCGGCCCAATCCGTTTCCGTTTTCGATCCTGCACAACCTCGACCTGCCGCTGCGCGAACACGGCGTGCGCACAGCCAGCGAGCGCCGTGATCGCGCCGAGCAGGCACTGCGCGAGGTGGGCCTGTGGCCGGAGGTTTGCGACCGCCTGCAGACGCCGGCGCTGGCGCTGTCCGGCGGCCCGCGACCGCGCCGGTGCAGCGCGCGCGCCCTCGTGCTGCAGCCGGGGGTGCTGCTGCTGGATGA
>JAJFJX010000454.1 GCA_021773655.1 Panacagrimonas sp. | reverse complement strand
GCGATGCGCGGCGCCTCGGCCGGCGCGAAGGCCACGAACAGTGCGTGATCGCGCAGATGGAAGGGTGTGTCCTCCAGCTTGCGAGCGCGAAGATCTTCCTGTGACAGGCCGGCGACCTGGGCGGTGCCGGTCTTGCCGGCGACCCGGTAGGGCGCGTCCTTGAAGGCACGGTTGCCGGTGCCGCGCTGGGAAGCGGTGACTTCGACCATTGCCGCGATCACCGTCTCCCAATCCGCCACGTGGCGATTGAGGATGGGCTCCAGCGGTTCGGGTTTGACCGGGCTGCGCACGCCGCTCAGGGCATCCTGGTGAGCCAGCACGATGTGTGGCCGGAAGCCCCGGCCGCGCATCGCCATGCGGGCGGTGATCTGTGCCAACTGCATCGGCGTGGTGGTCATGTAGCCCTGGCCGATGCCGATGTTCAGCGTCTCGCCCGGATACCAGGGCTCGCTGCGGTTGCGCCGCTTCCATTCGCGTGAGGGGAGCAGGCCGGACTTTTCCAGCGGCAGGTCCACCTCGGTCGGGTGTCCGAGCCCGAAGGTGTCGAGAAAGGCATGAATGCGGTCCACGCCCAGCGCCTGTGCCAGATGGTAGAAATAGACGTCGCAGGACTGGATTACCGCGGCCGACATGTTCATCCAGCCGTGGCCCTGACGCTTCCAGCATCGGTACCTGCGGGTTGAGCCCGGCAGCAGCATGGCACCCGAGCAGTACTCGGAATGCCCAGCATTGAACACTTCCTGCTCCAGCCCGGCCAGTGCCATGAACGGCTTGATCGTCGAGCCCGGCGGATAGGCGCCCTGCAGTGCGCGGTTGTACAGCGGCCGCTTTCGATCCTCCAGCAGCGCCGTGTAGGCATTGCGGCTGATGCCGGATACGAACGGCTGCGGATCGAAGCCGGGCTTGGACACCAGCGCGATGACCTCGCCGTTGCGCGGATCGATCGCCACCACCGCGCCGTCGAGTTCGCCCAGCGCTTCTTCCGCCACCGCCTGCACCCTGGCGTCCAGGGTCAGCACCAGATTCAGTCCCGGCGCACCCTGGTGGTACTCCAGTTCGCGCAGCGGCCGGCCATAGGCATTGGCCTCGACGATCTTGGCGCCCGGGGTGCCGCGCAATTCGTCTTCGTGCGACTTTTCCACGCCGATCTTGCCGATCTGTGACAGACCCTGGTACTGCGCGCCCTTCTGTTCAGCTTCGATCTGGTGGAACTCCTTTTCGCTGATGCCGCCCACGTAGCCGACCACGTGCGCCGCCGTGGCCCCCAGGGGATAACTGCGGGTCAGGGTGGCGGTGACATCGGCGCCCTCGAACTGGAAGCGGTTGAGCTGGAAACGGGCCACTTCCTCGGCGTTCAGATTGCTGCGCAGCGGCACGCCGCGGTAGCGCGGCGTCTTGGACACCCGCTCCAGGAATCGCGCGATCTCGGCCGCCTCCAGGCCCAGCAGCTCGCGCAGCCTGACCAGCAGGTCGGGCATGTCGCGCACCTGCTCGGGCACCACTTCGAGCACGAATGCCGGCGTGTTCTGCGCCAGCAGCACGCCGTTGCGGTCGGTCATCAGGCCGCGGACCGGCGGCACCGCAGTCAGTCGCATGCGGTTTTCGTCGGATCGTGTGACGTAGTAGGCGCGGTCCAGTACCTGCAGGTTGATCAGGCGAAACATCAGCAAGCCGGTCAGGGCCAGGCAGATCAGGCCACCCAGCCCGATTCTGGCCATGAACAATTGCCGTTCCCGCGGCAGGTTCTTGAGGCGATCCATTGCGGGCCTAGTCGCGACGCGTGCGCCGTGAATGGCCGTCGAGCACGGTGTGCACCAGCGGCCAGAACAGCGTGCTCGACAGCGCAGGCAGCCAGCGCAGCAGGGCGTCGGCGCGATGCCGGGCCAGGTCGTCGATCAACATCATCAGCAGACAATAGCCTGCCCAGGCGGGGGCCAGGGCCACGGTGGATTGCCACAGCGGAAACAGCACGAACACGCTGCGGATGCGGATCACGGCATAGACCAGCACGACCAGGCCGAGTGCGTGCTGCCCCAGAATGGTGTTGTAGAGCACGTCCAGCATCAGGCCACAGATGAAGGCCGCCAGCAGGCTTGGAACGCGCGGCTCTTCGAGCGCCCAGTAGGCCAGCACCAGCGGGACCCACAGCGGCCGCGCCACCGCCATGGCCTCCGGCAAGGCAACCAGTTGCAGCAGGAACGCGATCAGCAGGCTGGCCCAGAACCGCGCATGCGGACTGCGCGTCATGGGTTGGGGCTGGAGGGCGGATCGGCCGCCGCTGGCGCGGGTCCGGCGGTGGCAGAGACCGCTGCCGGCGCCTGGTGGGCTTCGGCCGCTGCGGCCTCGCCAGCCTGTAGCGGGTCGAGCACCGGGCGTTCGCTCCAGACCAGCAACGCCTGGCGTCCATGACCGATGCCGGCGGCGGGTATGGCAATGGCTTCCTTGAAATGGCCGCCGGCGGTGTAATGCACCGACTCGACCCTGGCCACGGGGTATCCGGCGGGGAAGCGTCCCCCCAGCGACGACGACACCACCAGGTCACCTTTGCGGATCTCGGCGTTGGCTGGCAGGAACGGCAGGCGCAGGCGCTGGCCGCTGCCCTGGCCCAGCGCGGTGGCCTGCAGGCCGTTGCGATTGATCTCCACCGGAATGCCGTGGTCCGGGTCGGTCAGCAGCAGCCCCACCGAGGTCGACGGATAGACCTGCACGATCTGCCCCAGCACGCCGTTGGCATCGACCAGCGCCTGGCCGCGATAGACGCCGTGACGCTCGCCCTTGTCCAGGGTGATCTGCTGGCGGTAAGGGTCCTGATTGGCGGCGATGATGTCTGCGACCGCGACCTTGTCGGCCAGCCGCGACGAGGCGTCCAACAGTTCGCGCAGGCGGCTGTTCTCTGCGCCGAGCGCGGCGTAGCGCTGCAATTGCGACTGCAGTTGCAACTGGCGCTGGCGCAGCCAGGCGTTTTCGCGAATCAGTTGCCGGCGCGAGCGCAGGTGCTCGCGGATGCGCCCGAGCTGGACCGGAATGTCGGCCACCCAGACCAGCGGGTCCAGCGCCACCGCCAGCCACTGTCGCGGCGCGGCGACGGGTTCGCCGCGCAGTTCGGCGGCCATCAGGCTCCCGCAGACCAGCATCAGCACCAGAGCCCGCGCCCCCAGCCCCGGTCCGCGCGGAAACAGGGGGCGATGAGGGCTCTCGCCGAGGGTATTCAAAGCGCGCGCCTGGGACGTTTGGAGGGCGGTGATCGAGGCAGGAATCGCCGCGGCAGGGTAGTGCCAGCGTCAGGGGCGCGCAATGGCGGCGGTGGCTGGCGGGTGCTGCCCCTGCGGGGGCGAAGTGTTGCCGCGGCGTGGCGATGCTGCGTGATGAATCGTCGACCGACTCACTCGTCGATCAGGCCTCATCACGCCGATGGATGCTCTCACTCTATGGAGTAGAAGTCGCCCTGGCGGTCGAGCATGTCCAGCACCATGCCGCCGCCGCGCGCCACGCAGGTCAGCGGATCGTCGGCGATGATCACCGGCAGGCCGGTTTCCTCGGACATCAGCTTGTCCAGATCGCGCAGCAGCGCGCCGCCGCCGGTGAGCACGATGCCGCGCTCGGCGACGTCGCTTCCCAGTTCTGGCGGGGTTCGTTCCAGCGCCTGCTTGACGGCTTTCACGATGCCGGCCAGCGGTTCCTGCAGCGCGTCGAGGATCTCGTTGGAGTTCATGGTGAAGTTGCGCGGCACGCCGGCGGCCAGATGGCGGCCGACGACGTCGATCTCGTGTACCTCGTGGCCGGGGTAGGCGGTGCCGATCTCATGCTTGATGCGCTCGGCAGTGGCCTCGCCGATCATCATGTTGTACTGGCGGCGCACGTAGGACACGATGCTTTCGTCGAACTTGTCACCGCCGATGCGCACGCTTTCGGCGTAGACGATGCCGTTGAGCGAGATCACCGCGACCTCGCTGGTGCCGCCTCCGATGTCCACCACCATCGAGCCGCGGGCGTCGGAGATCGGGATGCCGGCACCCATGGCGGCGGCGATGGGTTCTTCGATCACCCACACCTTGCGTGCGCCGGCGTTTTCCACCGACTCGCGGATGGCACGGCGTTCGACCTGCGTCGAACCGTATGGCACGCAGACCACCACACGGGTGATCGGCCGCATCATGCGGCCTTTCTGCACCTTGCGGATGAAGTGCTGCAGCATCTTCTCGGTCACCGTGTAGTCGGCGATGACGCCGTCGCGCAGCGGGCGGATGGTGGTGATGTTGGTCGGCGTGCGGCCGAGCATCTTCTTGGCCTCGATGCCGACCGCCTCGACTTTCTTGCTGCCGCGGGCGTCGGCGCGAATGGCCACGACCGAGGGCTCGTTGAGCACGATGCCTTCGTCGCGCACATAGATCAGGGTGTTGGCAGTGCCGAGGTCAATGG
>JAJFJX010000453.1 GCA_021773655.1 Panacagrimonas sp. | reverse complement strand
CGATGGTCCTGGTCCCGCATCCAGGCCACCAGGCTGCGGGTGAACGCGACCCGGCTGTCGACGATGGCCTGCTTGCGGCGGCGGGTCCAGCGGCCTTCGGCAAGGTTCTGGCCCTGCAGGTTGACCACGGCGTCGATGTCGGTAGCGTCCTGCAGGCGCTCGATCAGTTCCACCTCGGGCCCGAGCAGGCGGCGCGCCGCCTGCACCCTGCGCGTCAGCACGCAGGGTCGATGACCGGCCCGGATCAGGGCCGGACACAGGGCCTGACCGATGAAACCGCTGCCGCCGGTGACGAGCACCTTCATCCGCATTCTCCGGTCCAATCGCCGCTCGGCTGCGCAGGGGCACGATGCCGCGCAGGCGAAGTTCGTCAAGGGTATCGATCCGCATGCGTCGGTGCATGCGTGGGTCGAGGCCTTGTCACGGGTCGCATGCGCTGGCCGGCAGCGCCGCTTTGCAGGCGCCGATGGCCCGCGCAGACTGCGCGACCCATCCGCATCCCCTCGTCCCCGGTCCCCTCGTCCATGTCCACGCCTGCGCCCGCCGTTGCCGATCCCGCCGTCGACTACCGCCGCGGCCTGATGGCGACGGTGGGCACCTTCGCCGTCTGGGGTCTGTTCCCGCTGTACTGGCGCCAGCTCGAAGCCATTGCCTCGCTGCAGGTCACCGCCCATCGCATCGCCTGGTGCACGCTGTTCGTGGTCGGTTTCCTGGTCTGGCGCAAGGGCCTGCGCTGGCTGCCGGAAACCTTGTCGAAACCGCATGCAGCGCCGCTGCTGCTGGCCAGCAGCGTGATGATCTCGATCAACTGGGTGCTCTACATCTGGGCGGTCAACGCCGGCTACGTGGTCGAGACCGCGCTGGGCTATTTCATCAACCCGCTGGTCAACGTGATGCTCGGCGTGCTGGTGCTGCGCGAACGGCTCAATCCGCGCCAGTGGTTCGCGGTGGCGCTGGCCGCAGCCGGCGTCGCCTGGCTGACCTGGAGTGTGGGCCGGCTGCCATGGATCGCGCTGACCCTGGCGTTCTCCTTCGGCACTTATGGACTGATCCGCAAGCTGGTGTCGGTGGAATCGGTGCCGGGGCTGGGCGTGGAGAGCCTGATCATGTTCCTGCCGGCGCTGGGTTTCATTGCATGGGCTGAATACACCGGCACCGGTGGCTTTGGCCGCGTCGGCCGCTACGAGGATGCGCTACTGATCTTCGCCGGCGTGATGACGGCGCTGCCCCTGATCTGGTTTGCCTATGGCGCGCGGCGCATTCCGTTGTCGCTGGTCGGAATCCTGCAGTATCTGGCGCCGACCTTGCAGTTGCTGATCGGCGTGTTCCTGTTCGGTGAACCGTTTTCCTCGCAGCAGCTGATCGGCTTCGGCTGCATCTGGGCGGCACTGGGAATCTACGCCGTCGACGGACTCTGGCGCATCCGCATGCGTGGCTACGGTTGAGCCGCAGGGCAGGGGCGGGGCGGGGGGCGGGTCAGGGCTGCGGCAGGCGCAAGGGGCTCCTGGTGCACGCAGCGCTGCGCTGGCGGCGATGGCCGGGCAGGAAGCCGAAGCACAGGCCCCGACGCCGTCCCGGCGTCGGCGACGCGAGTGTCGTGGAGTTCGGTTTGCAGCGCCGCGTGGGCGCACCGTGGGCGGTCAATCGGAGATGCCGGACGCGGCTTCGACCGCCGCGTCGAGTCCGCCGCCCGGGTGCCTGCCACCGTGCTTGCCACCGTGCCCCGGGTCGAGATCGGCGGCGTCGATGCCGCGTGCGCGCAGCGTTTCGATCAGTGCCGCGGTGTTGCCATGCATGGCCAGCACACGCCGCGCGCCGCTCTGCGCGACGCTCAGCAGCAGACCGTCCCAGTCCGCATGGTCGGACAGCACGAAGCCGCGGTCCCAGGCCTGACTTCGGTGCGCTCCGCGCACGCGCATCCAGCCCGAGGCGAATCCTGCTGCGTAGGGTCTGAAGCGCTTCATCCACGGCGTGCCGGCGGCGCCCGGTGGCGCCAGCACCAGGCGGCCGCGCCAGTCGAAGAACTTTGGCGGCGCGCCCACCGGCTCGGTGGGCAGCATTCGCACGCCGGCCTGGCGGTAGAGCCTGACCAGCGGGGTCATGGCACCGTGCAGGTAGACGGTCTCATCGGTATGACGCATCAGCTCGGCGAGGATGCGCTGCGCCTTGCCCAGCGCGTAGGCACACAGCACCGCGGTCTGTCCGTTGGCCTTGCACTGCTGCCACCAGTCGAAGATCTGTTGCGCCACCTGCGCCGGATCGGGCCAGCGATACACCGGCAGACCGAACGTGGCCTCGGTGATGAAAGTGTCGCAGCGCACCGGTTCGAACGCCGCACAGGTGGGGTCCGGGTCGCGCTTGTAATCGCCGGACACCACCCACACCCGGCCACCGACCTCGACACGCACCTGCGCCGAGCCCAGCACGTGGCCGGCCGGGTGCAGCGACACCCGGGCGTCTCCAAGGGTGAACGGCTGACCGTAATCCATCGCCGTGATGCCGCCGCCGTAGCCGACCCTGGCGCGGGTCAGGCCCAGGCCCGGCGTGCTGCACCAGTACTGCCGAGAGCCGCTGCGCGCGTGGTCGGCGTGGGCATGGGTGATCACCGCGCGCTCCACCGGTCTGCACGGATCGATATGAAAATCGCCGGCTGCGCAGTACAGGCCGCGGTCGGTCATGCGAATCAGCTCCTCAGTATTCATCGAGGCGCTCCAGCAGCCGTTCCAGCGCGCCGCGGTTGAGCGTGATGGCACGGCGTCCGGCCTTGCCCATGCGCCGCCGCAGGTCTGCGTTGCGCAGCGTCTCGATCAGCAGGCGGGGCAGGTCGCCGGGCTGCGCGATCTCGCGCGCCGCGCCGGTGCTCAGCAGCACTTCGCGCGCGTCCAGGAAGTTGAACATGTGCGGGCCGAACAGCACCGGCCGTTCCAGCGCTGCCGGCTCGAGCACGTTGTGTCCCCCCACCGGCACCAGGCTGCCGCCGACAAATGCCAGATCGGCGGCGGCCAGGTACATCCACATCTCGCCCAGGCTGTCGCCGAGCAGCACCGACACTTCGGGGTCTGCGAAAGCCGGCTCACCCTCGGCCAGCGTGCTGCGACGGACGTGGACAAAGCGCCGGCGTTCGAGCAACTGCGCCACCGCCTCGAAGCGTGGCGGATGACGAGGGACCAGGATCAGCAGCGCTCCGGGCAGCCACTCGCGTACACGCGAGTGGGCACTCAGGGCGATGGCTTCCTCGCCATCGTGGGTGCTGGCGGCGATCCACACCGGTCGCGTCGCACCCATGCGCTGGCGCAGGGCCTGGCCGGCACGGACCTGCTCGGCAGGCGGCTCGATGTCGAACTTCAGGTTGCCCATGATTTCCACGCGCGGCGCGCCCAGCGCCTCGAAGTGTGCGGCGTCGAGCGCGCTCTGGGCCGCGATCAGGGTGGTATCGCCAAGCACGCTGCGGGCGAAGCCCTGCACCCGCGCATAGCCGCGATGCGACTGCGGCGACAGGCGCGCGTTGGCCACGGTCAGGGTGATGCCGCGACGCCGCAACTGCCGGAACAGGTTGGGCCACAGCTCGGTTTCCATGATCACGGCCTGGCGCGGCCGTACGCGATCGATGAAGCCGGCCACGGCCCATGGCAGGTCGTAGGGCACATAGGAATGCTGCACGTCGTCGCCGAACAGGCTGCGGATGCGCTCGCTGCCG
>JAJFJX010000452.1 GCA_021773655.1 Panacagrimonas sp. | reverse complement strand
GGCTCGTGCGGCTGTACGGTGTCGAACAAGCCTTCGCGCAGATGCCAAAGGTGATCGGCCGCCGGGGTGACGACCAGCAACAGGCCGCCGGGCCGCAGGGTGCGCTGCATCTGGCGCACATGCAGTTGGGTGAACAGGCAGGTGACGGCATCCAGCGTGGCATCGGGCAGGGGCAGTTGCGCGCCGCTGGCGACCAGCCAGGTGATGGCGTCGCGATAACGACGCGCCGCAAGCTGGATGGCCGGCTTGGCGATGTCCAGGCCGATGACCTCGGGGACGCACCCGGCCATGGCGGCGGTGTAGTGGCCCTCGCCGCAGCCAATGTCGAGCAGGCGCTGCGGGCCGGCCTCGGCCAGCGCCGCGACCACGGCGGTGCGCAGCGGCGCGTAGTGTCCGGCGTCCAGGAAGGCGCGCCGCGCGCGCAGCGATTCGGGTCCGTCTCCAGGGTCCAGGCTGTTCTTGTGCTGGACCGGCAGCAGATTGACGTAACTCTCGCGCGCCACGTCGAAACTGTGGCCTGCGGCGCAGCGCCAGGTCCGCGGATCGCGCCGCAGGGGCGTTTCACAGACCGGGCACAGGAGGTCGATCACAGAAGGTCGATCACGCGGTCCGGGGTGCTGGCTTCGGGGCGCGCACGGGTCAGGCTGCCAGAGCGTCCTTCTGCGACGCCGGGCGCGAGGCGCCGCGACACAGCAGGATGCCGGCCAGAATCACCACGCCGCCGAGTGCCTGCGCCGGGCCAAAGCCCTCCGCAAGCAGCCACCACGCGAACAGCGTCGCCGCCAGCGGTTGCAGCAGCAGGCCGACGGCCGACAGTGCGGCCGGCACGCCGGCCATGGAATGCGCGATCAGGCCCTGGCCGCCGACATGCGACAGCAGCGCCAGGCCGGCCAGTACTGCCCAGCCCTGCGCCGAGCCCGGCCAGATCCGCTCGCCCATCAGCCACGCCACCGGCAGCAGGACCGCGGCCACCGTGGCGCTGCTCCAGGTCATCACGCGCAAGGCGTCGACGCCGCGGCGCAGGTGCGTGATGGTCAGGATGTAGCCGGCGTAGAACAGTGCCGCGCAGATCGCCAGGGCATCGCCGGCCAGGCCGCCGAAGTCCAGTTGCGCACTGCGCCCCACCAGCACCAGGGTGCCGGCCAGCGCCAGCGCCATGCCCAGCGCGAAGCGGCGGCTGATCGATTCGCGCCACAGCAGCCAGGCCGCGGGCGCCACGAACAGCGGCGCCAGGTTGGCCAGCAGGGTGGCGTTGGCCACCGAGGTGTGTTCGATGGCGTAGTGCCACAGCGCCAGGTCGGCGGCGAAGAAGAGCCCGGCCAGGATCAGCAGTCCATGAGGGCGGGTGTGGGCGGCGGCCGGTCGTGGCCCGATGGCGCCTCTGCGCATCGAGGTCACGCGCAGGGCCAGCGCGAACACCGGCCAGGCCAGCAGGCAGCGCCAGAACGCGGCGGCCGCAGGACCGACATCGGCCAGGCGCACGAAGATCGGCGCCAGACCGATCAGCACGGCGCCCAGGCTCAGGGCGATGAAGGCGCGATGGGCGGGCACGTGGCGTTCCGTCGGGTGTGGAGTTTTTGTGCACGGTGGCCTTCAATATTCACCGGCGCGCTTCCAGAAATTTCAAAACGTTTCCAGCTTCGTGAAATGACTACAAAAAGCAGTGATATGCCCCGCGAATGCGCACCGCTTCTGTCTCGATTTCCGTGTCATTCCCCAGGCGCGATGACACGGTAACCACACGCAACCGGATGCGCCATCGATCAGCCGGTCGCAGACTCCTTGCAGGAACGTCCACGGGTCCCGGATTGACCGCAATACTTCCCGCCACCCCGACATCCCGCCGACCGGAGCCCGTGTCGGGTCGCGGACTTCGGGCGATTGACCCTCCCCGTCCGCGAGCTGGGGCCTTCAGGCGTCTTCCACGGCTGGCAAGCGGGCAGCCGCTGCGCCTGTAGACGACATTCTTCCGTCTTCCGGCCAGAATCGAGTCTTTCATGATCGGTCGACGCGTGTTGCTCGACCCACTCACTGGAGGGCGCGGTCGGCGCATTGCGGCTGGGCCCCTGCGCGAGTCGGCTATAGGCTGGGCAGGCTTCCCGGCAGCCGAAAGATCAGTCTGAAATCGACACCGCTGGCCGAGTGACTGCGCAACCGGCCTTCGCTCCCAAAACCAAGAAAAACCGATGGCCCTGAAAAAATCCGAGCTGTACGCCTCTCTCTGGTCGAGCTGTGACGAGCTGCGCGGCGGCATGGACGCCAGCCGCTACAAGGACTACGTGCTGGTGCTGCTGTTCATCAAGTACGTCAGCGACAAGTACGCCGGCAAACCCTTCGCCGCCATCACCGTGCCCGAAGGCGCCAGCTTCACCGACATGGTCGCGCTCAAGGGCAAGCCCGATATTGGCGACCAGATCAACAAGAACATCATCGCCCCGCTGGCCAGCGCCAACCGGCTGTCCGACCTGCCGGACTTCAACGACGCCAACATGCTCGGCAGCGGCAAGGAGATGGTCGAACGGCTCAGCAACCTGATCGCCATCTTCCAGAACAAGGCGCTGGACTTCTCCAGCAACCGCGCCGACGGCGACGACATTCTCGGCGACGCCTACGAATACCTGATGCGCCAGTTCGCCACCGAAAGTGGCAAGAGCAAGGGTCAGTTCTACACCCCGGCCGAGGTCAGCCGGGTGATGGCGCAGATCATCGGCATCGGCAGCGTGCCCACCACCAGCACCACCACCGTGTACGACCCGACCTGCGGGTCGGGATCGCTGTTGCTCAAGGTGGCCGACACCGCCAACGGGCAGCTCACCCTCTACGGTCAGGAGAAAGACGCCACCACCGCCGGGCTGGCGCGCATGAACATGATCCTGCACAACTACCCCACGGCGTTGGTGATGCAGGGCAACACGCTGACCGACCCAAGGTTCATGGACGGGCAGGGCGGCAACGCCACGCTCAAGACCTTCGACTACGTGGTGGCCAACCCGCCGTTCAGCGACAAGCGCTGGGGCAACGGCCTGGGCAACCCGCTGGACGACCCGCACGAACGCTTCAAGCCCTTTGGCGTGCCGCCCGCCAAGCAGGGCGACTACGCCTATCTGCTGCACATCGTCCGCTCGCTCAAGAGCACCGGCACGGGCGCCTGCATCCTGCCGCACGGCGTGCTGTTTCGCGGCAATGCCGAGGCGCAGATTCGCCGCGCGCTGGTCCGCAAGGGCTATCTCAAGGCCATCATCGGCCTGCCGGCCAACCTGTTCTACGGCACCGGCATTCCCGCCTGCATCCTGCTCATCGACAAGCGCGACGCCGTGGGCCGCAAAGGCGTGTTCATGATCGACGCCAGCAAGGGCTACGCCAAGGATGGCCCCAAGAACCGCCTGCGCGAGCAGGACATTCACCGCATCGTCGACGCCTTCCGCAAACAGGCCGACGTGCCGCGCTACGCCCGCATGGTGTCGTTCGAGGAAATCGCTGACGCCAAGAACGACTACAACCTCAACCTGCCGCGCTACATCGACAGCAGCGAGCCCGAAGACCTGCACGACCTCGCCGCCCACCCGCGCGGCGGCATCCCCGAGCGTGATGTCCAAGCCCTGGCCGACTACTGGCAGCTCATGCCCAGCCTGCGCGCCGCCCTGTTCGCAGCCACCCCCGCCCCCGTAGGTCGGGCTTCAGCCCGACAAGCAAACTCAGATGTCGGCATGAATGTCGATCCACAGGCGCTACATGTCGCCGAGGGCAGCACAACCGCTTACGTCGCGCTGCTTCAAGGCAGTGAGCCGGAACCGCGCCCCGGCTACGTCTACCTGCAACCCGCCATGGCAGACGTCCGCACCACCATCCTCGGCCACCCCGAATTCGCCGCCTTCACCGAAACCGTCACCCGTCTTTTCACCAACTGGCGCACGCAGGCCGTGCAGCACCTCGCCGCCTTTGACGCGGGCGGCCAGCCCAAGGCGCTGATCGGCACCGTCTCCGAAAGCCTGCTCGCCGCCTTCAAGGCCGCGCCCCTGCTCGACCCCTACGACATCTACCAGCACCTGATGAATTACTGGGCCGAATCCATGCAGGACGATGCCTACCTCATCGCCGCCGACGGCTGGCAGGCCACGCCCACCCGCATCATCGAAACCAACAAAAAGGGCCAGACCAAGGACAAGGGCTGGGTCTGCGAACTCATCCCCAAGCCGCTCATCGTGGCCCGCTACTTTGCGAACCAGCAAAGCACCATCGACACCTTGCAAACCGAGCTGGAAGCCGCCACCGCCAGCCTCACCGAGCTGGAAGAAGAGCACAGCGGCGACGACGCCGTGTTCACCGGTTTCGACGCCATCAACGCCGCCAACGTCAAAGACCGCATCCGCGAAATCGGGCAGGACCCGGAGGGCGCCGACGAGCGGGCCGTGCTCAAGCAGTGGCTCAAGCTCAGCGAACGGATCAGCACCCACAAGAAAAGCCTCAAGACCGCCGAGGCCGAACTGGACGCGCTGGCCTACGCCAAGTACCCCGACCTCGGCAAAGCCGACATCAAGGCCCTGGTCATCGACGACAAATGGATGGCCCACCTCGCCACGAAAGTGCAGGGCGAACTCGCCCGCGTCTCGCAAACTCTTACCGGCCGCATTCGTGAACTGGCGGAGCGGTATGACATGCCCTTGCCCATGCTCAGCGATGAAGTGGCTGCGCTCTCGGCGCGGGTTGAGCGGCACCTTGCCAGGATGCTGGTGTCATGGGCGTGAAGGCGGGTTACAGGCAGACCGAGGTGGGATTTATTCCGGAGCATTGGACAATTTGTCCGCTTGGGGACCTGCAGCCATTCGTGACCAGCGGCTCCCGCGGTTGGGCAGCCTTCTATGCCCAGCACGGAGCGCTTTTTGTCCGCATCACCAACCTCTCTCGTGAGTCGATCTATCTCGATCTGGAAAGCTCCAAATACGTTGAGCTTCCATCAACCGACAGTGAAGGTGCCCGGACTCAGTTGAAGGAGGGTGACGTCCTTATCTCGATCACCGCCGATATTGGAATTGTCGGTTACATCGACGCTGCAGTGCCACTGCCAGCATTCATCAACCAGCATATCGCCCTAGTGAGAATTGATGAGAGCAAAGCGAGCAGAAAGTTTGTCAGCTACTACCTGGCATCGTCAGGGCCACAGAAAAACTTTCGGACGTCAACGGACACCGGCGCCAAATCCGGGATGAGCCTCAGCGGCGTCCAGAAAATCCTTACCGCTTTGCCACCTCTCCCCGAACAACGCGCCATCGCAGAAGCCTTGAGTGATGTGGATGCCCTGCTGGGCGGGCTGGACCGACTCATCGCCAAAAAGCGCGACCTCAAGCAGGCCGCCATGCAGCAACTCCTCACCGGCCAGACCCGCCTCCCCGGCTTTCATGGGGAGTGGGAAGTGAAGCGGTTGGGTCAGCTCGGCGAGTTCATCAAGGGCAGCGGTATTCGCAAAGATGAAGCTGCGTCGGGAGACCTCCCTGCTGTGCGATATGGGGAGCTTTACACCATCCACCACAACGTAGTGAGGGAGTACCGCTCGCGCGTTTCCAAGGAAGTTGCGTCTACTGCCTTACGGCTTAAAGAGGGCGACCTGCTCTTCGCCGGCTCGGGAGAAACCAAAACAGAAATCGGCAAGTGCGCCGCCTTCATTGACCCCATTGAAGCCTATGCAGGCGGTGACATTGTCATTCTGCGAACCAATGGCGTATTCCCTGTTTTCCTGGGCTATCTTTGCAATCAGCCTGCTGTCCAAAGAAGCAAGGCGAGCAAGGGACAGGGAGATGCGGTGGTGCATATCAGTGCGGCGGCGCTGGGGAGTATCGAAGTGACCATGCCGACCCTTGCCGAACAAACCGCCATCGCCCAAGTCCTCGGCGACATGGACGCCGAACTCGCCGTTCTCGAAGCCCGCCGCGAGAAAACCCGCCAGCTCAAGCAGGGGATGATGCAGGAACTGCTCACTGGCCGGACGCGTTTGGTATGAGCCAGCGTGGGGCGCGATGGCTGCGAAGTTCAAAGTCAAAAAATGGGGCCAGCCCCCGCTACGCAGTGACCCGCCCACAACCGACACGCTGGAGGTTCCCGCCAGAAATGGCGAGCGCTGTCAGACGGACGGCATCTGCCGGGTCGCTGCGGTTGCCCTGCCAGAACCTACATGACGACCCGTGACCCAGTGCGGTCACTCAGCCAGTTTCAGGCCCCGGAACTTGCTCGTGTTATCGAGCAGGGTCCGCTCCAGGCTGGCGATGCGCTGGCCGGTTTCGATGGCGGTGGAGCTGGCCACCGACCGCACAATCACCGCACGGGTGAGTGCCGCTGGGGCCTTGTATTTGCAACGGCTGTTGCTGAGGGGCGTCATGCGTGTAGCTTGCCATTTGTGTGTGCACGAGACCCGCTTCAGGGCAGCGCCGAGCCCGCCGGGCCTGGGTCATTGCTGAAAGAGAACTTGATGAATATGCACGTTGTACATACACTCTCTCATGCACTTTGAGTGGGACGAGGCGAAGCGGCGGACCAATCTGCGCAAGCACGGCGTCAATTTTGCCGATGCGGTGGGCGCCTTGGAGGACCCGTTCAACCTCACGCTTGAAGAGACCTCCGCCACCGGTGAGCCGCGCTTCGTCACCATGGGCCGGGGCTTTTGTGACCGGGTTTTGTATGTGGTGTGGACCGAGCGCGGGGTTGACGTCATTCGCATCATTTCTGCGCGCAAAGCCAGCCCCGGCGAAGCGCGCCACTATCAGGACTGAGCCATGAAGACCGAAATGCCAGAACGCGATTTCAGTGCCGGCAAGCGCGCCAGGCAGGTGCCGCAGCTTGCCCGGCTCCAGAAGGAGAACGAGAGCAAGGAGCGGATCACGATTCGCCTGGACGCCGACGTGCTGGCCTGGTTTAGGGCGCAGGTGCGCGGTGGTGGCAACTATCAGACGCTGATCAACGACACGCTGCGTGCGGCGATGAAAGCCGACGACGCCCCGTTGACGGTTGGCAAACTGCGCGAGGTGCTGCGCCAGGAACTGCACGCCGCCTGAGCGCGGGTGCCAACGGCGGGAACCCGAAACCACATGAGCCTGATTGGCCAAGCCGAGCGCGTCACGCAGAACCGTGTGGTGGCCTTGTTCCGCGACGAGCTGGGATACCGCTATCTGGGTAACTGGAACGACCGCGACAACGGCAACATCGAGGAATCCTTGCTGGGCCCGTGGCTGGCCGCCCGCGGGCATACCCCGGCGCAGATCAGCATGGCGCTGCACCGCCTGCGCACCGAGGCGGGCCATCACGACCGCAGTCTGTATGGCAACAACAAGGCGGTCTACGAGCTGCTGCGCTACGGCGTGCCGGTGAAAACCGAGGCCGGGCAGGTCACCGAACTGGTGCACTTGATCGACTGGCAGCATCCAGAGCGCAACGACTTTGCCGTGGCCGAAGAGGTGACGCTCAAGGGCGGCCACGAGCGGCGGCCCGACATGGTGCTGTACGTGAACGGCATCGCCATCGGCGTGCTGGGGTTGAAGAACAGCCGCGTGTCGCTGAGCGACGGCATTCGCCAGAACCTGTCCAATCAGCGGCCCGAGTTCAACGCGGGGTTCTTTTCGACCGTGCAGTTCGTGTTTGCCGGCAACGATTCCGAAGGCTTGCAGTACGGCACCATCGGCACGCCGGAAAAGATGTTCCTGCGCTGGAAAGAGGACGAGGCCGACAACAGCCGCTACAAGCTCGACAAGTATCTGCTCAGGATGTGCGACAAGCAGCGCCTGCTCGACCTGTTGCAGCACTTTGTCTTGTTCGATGGCGGCATCAAGAAGCTGCCGCGGGTGCATCAGTACTTTGGCATCAAGGCGGCGCAGCAGCATGTGCGGGAGCGTCGCGGCGGCATTCTCTGGCACACACAGGGCAGCGGCAAAAGCATCGTCATGGTGCTGCTGGCGCGCTGGATTCTGGAGCACAACCCGCAGGCGCGGGTGGCCATCATCACCGACCGTGACGAGCTGGATAAGCAGATCCTGCGCGTGTTCACCGATGCCGGGGAGGCCATGCAGCGCAGCCGCAGCGGCCGGGACTTGATGACACAGTTGGCCAGCCCCAGCCCGCGCTTGATGTGCTCGCTGGTGCACAAGTTTGGCAAGCGGGGCGTGGCTGACTTTGACGCCTTCATCACCGAGCTGGAGGCCCGGCCCAGCCCGACCGTGGGCGAGGTGTTCGTGTTCGTGGACGAATGCCACCGCACCCAGAGCGGCAAGCTGCACCGCACGATGAAGGCCATGTTGCCCAATGCGGTGTTCGTCGGCTTCACCGGTACGCCGCTGCTGGCGCAGGACCGGCAGACCAGCCTGGAGGTCTTTGGCCACTACATCCACACCTACAAGTTCAGCGAGGGGGTGGAGGACGGCGTGGTGCTGGATCTGGTCTACGAGGCGCGTGACATCGACCAGCGGCTGGGTTCGCAGGAACACATCGACGCGTGGTTCGAGGCCAAAACCCGCGGCCTGAATGGCTGGCAGAAGGCCGAGCTGCGCGCCCAGTGGGGCACCATGCAGCGTGTGCTGAGCTCGCGCTCGCGCATGGATCGGGTGGTGAGCGACATCCTGTTCGACTTTGGCGTGAAGCCCCGCCTGTCCAACAGCCGCGGCAACGCCATTCTGGTGGCCAGCAGCATCAACGAGGCGTGCAAGTACTTCGCGCTGTTCCAGAAGACGCCTTTCAAGGGGCGTTGCGCGGTGGTGACCTCCTACAACCCCATGACGCGCGACGTGACGCTGGAAGAAACCGGCGCCAACACCGAGAGCGACAAGCAGTTCATCTACAACACCTACACCGAGCTGCTCAAAGACGTTGAGCCCGCGCCGGGAAAAAGCGCGACCGAAACCTACGAGGAGCAGGCCAAGCATTTGTTTGCCAACGAGCCGGCCAACATGAAGTTGCTGGTGGTGGTGGACAAGCTGCTCACGGGCTATGACGCACCGTCCTGCACCTACCTCTACATCGACAAGAAGATGCAGGACCACGGCCTGTTTCAGGCCATCTGCCGCACCAACCGGCTGGACGGCGATGACAAGGACTTCGGCTACATCGTCGACTACAAGGATCTGTTCAAGAAGGTCGAGAATGCGATTGCCGTTTATACCTCCGAGCTGGATCACACTGCGGGAGGCGCCAGCCCCGAGGTGTTGCTGCAAGATCGAGTGGCGAAAGGCAGCGAACGACTGGACGCTGCCATCGAGGTGCTGGAGCTGTTGTGCGAGCCGGTGGAGCCACCCAAGGGCGAGCTGGAGCACATCCACTACTTCTGCGGCAACACCGAGATCCCGACCGATCTGGCCGAGCGGGAACCGCAGCGCTCCGCTCTTTACAAGGCCGCAGCGGCGCTGGTGCGCGCCTACGCCAACATCGCCGACGAGCTGGAGGCGGCCGGATACACGCCCGGTGACATCGAGCGGATCAAGCGCCAGCTCAAGCACTACGTGGACGTGCGCGAGATCGTGCGCATGGCCAGCGGCGAGACCCTGGACCTCAAGGCCTACGAGGCCGACATGCGCCACCTGATCGACACCTATATCGAGGCCGATCAGCCACGCAAGATTTCGCCCTTCGACAACATGGGGCTGCTGGAACTGATCGTGAAGACCGGCATCGGCGAGGCCATCGCCAGGCAGTTGGGCGGCATGAAGGGCAACAAGACCGCCATCGCCGAGACCATCGAGAACAACGTCCGCAGCAAGATCGTCAAGGAGCAGACCCGCGACCCGGCGTTCTACGAAAAGATGTCGGTACTGCTGGAGGAGATCATCCGCTTCCGCAAGGAGCAGGCAGCTGAGTACGAGGCTTACCTGCAAGGTATTGCCGAACTGGCCAGGAAGATCGAAGCCGGCCACGACGCAAGCTTGCCCGGCGGACTGGACAGTCCGGGAAAGCGCGCGCTCTACAGCAACCTGCTGGCGAATCCGCCGCTGCTTTCCGCAGTCCGCGAGCCGTCACTCGAATACGACGGACAGCCCGTCGATGAGGCCCTGGCGCTGGCGCTGAAACTCGATGAGATCATTCGCCTTGCAAGACCCGAGGGCTGGCGCGGCGTGAAGGCGCGCGAGCAGGTCATCAAGGCAGCGATGTACGAGGTGCTGCGCGACGTCAACGAAGTCGAGCGGCTGTTTCTCATCATCGCAGCGCAGCCCGAGTACTGAGGATGACCGCGCTCAATCTCGGAGACGTGTCGGTGGAGGTGGTTCGAAAGAACATCAAGAACCTTCATCTCAGCGTGCATCCCCCCACCGGCCGGGTGACCATCGCCGCGCCCGCCAGGATGAGCCCGGACGCCATTCGCGTGTTCGCCATCTCCAAACTGGGCTGGATACGGCGCCAGCGGACCAGGCTCAGTGCCCAGGTTCGCGAGACGCCGCGTGAGTACATCGACCGGGAAAGCCACTATCTCTGGGGCCGCCGCTATCTGCTCACCGTGCAGGAACGCGATGAGCCCCCGGCGATCATCCGTCGACACAACCGGCTCACACTTGGCGTGCGGCCGGGGACAGACACCGAAGCGCGCGCGGCGATCATGGCGAGCTGGTATCGCGAACAGATCCGGTCGGCGATTCCCGCGCTACTGGACAAGTGGCAGCCGGTGCTGGGCGTGGCCTGCAATCGCGTGCTCATCCAGAAGATGAAGACCCAGTGGGGAAGCTGCAACGCTGTCACGCGCAACATCCGGCTCAATACCGAACTGGCCAAGAAACCGCCGGAGTGCCTGGAGTACGTGCTGGTGCATGAACTGACCCATCTGCGCGAGCCGAACCATGGCGAGCGGTTCGTGGCGGTTCTGGATGCCCAACTGTCCGGATGGCGCGAGGCGCGTGCGCTGCTGAATGCGGCGCCGCTTGCGCATGAGGCTTGGGTGAGACCTTCGGCATAGCCCTCCCAAAAGCCTTCCACAGCCTTCCACAGGCACCGTCGAGACTGGCGGCGTTTTACCAGGCGTTCAGATCAGGCTCGTTCTCGCCCAAAAAAGCTCAGATCGGCGCCTTTGGGCAGTTGCTGACGGAGCAGGCCCCTGGTGTTGCCGCTGATGCTGCGCGGCCAGGGGCTGCGCGGAGCCACGAAACGGAGCTTGTTGTCGGCGATGACGCCGCTGCAGGTCTGCCAAATGTCTGCCGCAGGCCGAGGCCTTGCGCCGCCGGCGGCGCACGACGCCGTCGACGGGAGGGAACCTGAGATCAGCGCCCGAGGCGCCACAGCCGGTAGTGGCGCCAGGCCTGCTTCATCAACGCGTCGCGGCGCTGCTCGTGCGGCAGTTCGGGATGGTCATAGCGGTAGTGCGCGATCAGCGTCGACGCCTCACCGGCGCCGTCGTCCGGGCCGTCGATGCCCGGAATCATCATCAGGTAGGTGTGTTCGCCATCCTCGAAGATGTAGGTGGCCTCGCCCGGATACTGCAGCTTCTCGTCGTGCGCTTCGCCGCCGGTCGCAAAGCCGGCGTTGAAATCGAGCTGCTCGGCCGGCAGGGCCTGGGTGTCGAACATCTCCTTGACCATGAACTTGAAGGCGAAGCTGATCATGTGCCCGCCGCGTTCCAGGCCGGTGTAGGCGCATTGGCTGTGCAGCTTCGGAATGTGCTCGTTGGAGGCCACGGGCTTGACGGTCTGGCCCAGCAGCTCGATCGCGAGCGCCTCGGTCAGCAGCTCGCAGGCATTCGTGAGC
>JAJFJX010000451.1 GCA_021773655.1 Panacagrimonas sp. | reverse complement strand
GGTCGGCCAGCGCCGACCTGATGAAACGCAGGTTGAAGCACCGGGTTGTTCATCCGAGCACGCGCTGGACGGTGGCGACCAGCTGCTCCGGGTTGAAGGGCTTGACCAGCCAGCCGGTGGCGCCGGCTGCCTTGCCTTCCTGCTTCTTTTCGGGGGTGGACTCGGTGGTCAGCATGAGCATCGGCGTGAACTTGTATTCAGCCAGTGAGCGCAGGCTCCGGACCAGGGTGATGCCGTCCATGCGCGGCATGTTGACGTCGGCCAGGACCAGGTTGAATTTCTCGGTCTGCGCCAGTTCCAGCGCGGCCTGGCCATCTTCGGCCTCGGCAACGTCGAAACCGGCGGACTTGAGGGTGAAGGCCACCATCTGTCTCATGGAGGAGGAGTCGTCGACGGCAAGGATTCGGCTCATGACTGCGGGGATCCCGTTTGCAGGTTCATCAGGTCGGCCAGGCCCAGCAGCTCGGCAGCGCTGCGCAGGGCCACGGAAGGGGCCTGCCAGTGCGTGATGCGGCCGCCGTCGCGGCGCTCGCGGCAGAACAGGCAGAACAGTTGCAGGGCGGCGCCGTGCACACGCGTGACCTCGCCGCCGTCGAGCACCACCGGCGCTGCGTCCTCGACGTGCGCCAGCAGTTCTCGATGCAGCTCGGCGGCGACCTCGATGCCCAGCTCGGCCGGCAGCCGGATCGCTGCGGCGGCGGGCGCGGTCGGGTCGGGAATCTGGGAGTCGGACACGGCAGCCTCCTGCGACGGTCCGGCATCCGCGATGGACACCTTTCTCGACCGTCGCGCGGCTTCCTACAACTTCCGTTCCCGACGTCGCCGGGGGTCGCGGCGACGGATTCCCGTCAGATCGCCGGGGCGAAGGATTCGGCCGAGGCCATTTTCCAGAACATGGCGTAGACCGGGTGGCTGGCGCGGTCTTCCAGCAGATCGCCCGGCTTGAGGAAGTTCAGCAGGGTCGACACCAGGCGCACTTCGCTGCTGGAGATGCGGCGCACGATGTGCTGCGGACCCAGTCGCCCCGGGTGGGTCAGGCCGGCGGCGCCGGTCAGTTCGGCCAGGGCTTCGAGCGTGTTGCGGTGATAGCTGGCCACGCGCTTGCCCTTGTCTTCGGGCACCAGGGCGCGCTGCCGGATCGGGCCCTGGGCGGTGACGCCGGTCGGGCAATTCCCGGTGTGACAGGTCTGTGCCTGCAGGCAGCCCAGGGCGAACATGAATCCACGGCCGCTGTTGCACCAGTCGGCGCCCAGTGCCAGCGTGCGTGCCACGTCGAAGGCGCTGATGATCTTGGCGCTGGCGCCGAGCTTCACGCGCGGCCTCAGGTTCAGGCCGACCAGGGTGTTGTGCACCAGCAGCAGACCTTCCTGCAGGGGCGTGCCGACGTGGTCGGTGAACTCCACCGGCGCCGCGCCGGTGCCGCCCTCGCCACCGTCGACGACGATGAAGTCGGGCGTGATGCCGGTCTTGATCATCGCCTTGCACATGGCGAAGAACTCCCAGGGGTGACCCAGGCAGAACTTGAAGCCCACCGGCTTGCCACCGGACAGCTCGCGCAGCCGCGCGATGAATTCCATCATCTGGACGGGCGTGGAAAACGCCGAGTGACCAAACGGCGAGATGCAGTCCCTGCCCACCGGGATGCCGCGCGCCGCGGCAATCTCCGGCGTCACCTTGGCGCCCGGCAGCATGCCGCCATGGCCGGGCTTGGCGCCCTGCGAGACCTTGATCTCGATCATCCTCACCTGAGGGTCGACCGCGTTGGCGGCGAAGGTGTCGGCGTTGAAGCTGCCGTCCTCGTTGCGGCAGCCGAAGTAGCCCGAACCGATCTCCCAGATCAGGTCCCCGCCGTGCACGCGGTGGTAGCGACTGATCGAACCCTCGCCGGTATCGTGCGCAAAGCCGCCGATGCGGGCGCCCTTGTTGAGGGCCAGGATGGCATTGGCCGACAGCGCGCCGAAACTCATCGCCGAGATGTTGAACAGCGACATGTCGTAGGGCTGCGCGCACCCCGGCTCGCCGACGCGCACACGGAAGTTCCAGTCCTTGATTTGAACCGGGCTGATCGAGTGGTTGATCCATTCGTAGTCGTCGGCATAGACGTTGAGCTGGGTGCCGAAGGGACGCTTGTCCACCACGTCCTTGGCGCGCTGATAGACCAGCGCCCGCTGCGCGCGCGAAAACGGGATCCGTTCCTGGTCGGTCTCCAGAAAGTACTGGCGGATCTCGGGGCGGATGAACTCCAGAAAGAAGCGCAGGTGCGCCAGGATCGGATAGTTGCGGCGGATGGCATGCCGCGTCTGCATCACGTCCCACAGACCCACCGCGCTGAGCAGGCCCGAGACTGCCGCCAGCAGCGCCACGGTGGCCGCGGTCCGGGGCATCAGCAGGGGGATCACCGACATCGACAACAGGAACACCAGCAGTGCCACCGCCAGCGGAATGAACCGCGCCTGCAGGACGTGTTGCATCGGCTTCCCCTTGGTCATGGCCCGCCTTCGAATCGGTGGTGCTCCGGGTTTTAGTAACGCATCGTCCGGGCTGCGGCAATGGCAGTGCGCGCCGTTATCATGCGCGGGATTTTCCAGTCGCCGACGCCATGAACCCTCCGTCCCTGCATCCCTGTCCGATTCGCCTGGGCGTCAACGTCGATCACGTCGCCACGCTGCGTCAGGCACGCAAGGCCAGCTTCCCGGATCCGGTCGAGGCGGCGGTGGTGGCCGGCGGCGCCGGCGCCGACAGCATCACCATCCACCTGCGCGAAGATCGGCGACACATCCAGGATCACGATCTGACGCGCATGATCGCCTCCTGCCCGGTGCCGCTGAACCTGGAGCTGGCGCTGACCGACGAGATGCTGGCGATCGCCAGTCGCGCGGCGCCTGCCTTTGCCTGCCTGGTGCCCGAGCGGCGCGCGGAAATCACCACCGAAGGCGGCCTGGACGTGAGCGCCAACATCGCCGGGATCCGCGACGGGGTGAAGGAACTGGCCGACGCGGGGATCCGGGTGGCGCTGTTCATCAACGCCGACCCGCGCCAGCTCGAAGCCGCGCTGGCCACCGGCGCCCCGCACGTGGAGATCCACACCGGCCGCTACAGCGAGCTCGAAGGTGAAGCGCGCCTGGCCGAACTGGAGCTGATCGGGCGCTTTGCCGCCGATGCCCACGGCGCCGGCATCGAGGTTCATGCCGGCCACGGCCTGCGGGTGGACAACGTCGCCGGCATTGCCGCGGTGCCGCAGATCGTCGAACTCAACATCGGCCACGCGCTGGTCGCGCGCGCACTGTTCGTCGGGCTGCCGACGGCGGTCATGGAGATGCGCCGGGCGATGCAGGCCGCTCGATTTCCGCCGCAGGACGACGAGGCCTGAGCCCGCATGATCTTCGGCGTCGGCACCGACCTGATCCGGGTGGCGCGCATCCAGGCGGTGCTGGAGGCCCACCCGCACCGCTTCGCCCGACGCCTGCTGCACCCGGAGGAGCTCGAATCGTTCCGGCACTCGCAGCGACCCGCCAATTTCCTGGCCAAGGCCTGGGCCGCCAAGGAAGCCTTCGGCAAGGCCCTTGGGACCGGCGTGCGCGGCTACGCCAATCCGGACGTCGGCGTGGTGCGCGGCGAATACGGCCGCCCTCGACTGGTGTTCTCCGAGCTCATGGCGGCGCGCCTGACACAGCAGGGGATCGGTGCTGCGCATGTCTCGCTCAGCGATGACGACGGCCGTGTGCTGGCCTTCGTCGTGCTCGAACGCGCGCCGCTGCCGAACGGCCCGCGCGTGCTGACCTGAGCGACATTCCAGCCTCGCGAGATTCCGGCGGCCTGCGTGTCGGCTGATCGGCACGCGTCCCGCCGCGTCCCTGATCAGCGTCACCCCCGCCGTCACCGACCCCACGCCAGAGAGCATCGTGTCCCGTGGACGTTGAGCTGCCAGGGGCGGTTTCTGCCGACCTGCGGTCGCGGTCCCGAGGTCCGACACTGCAGCGGCGAGCCGAATCCGCACCCGCTGCCGCGACGCGCTGTCGGGACGCATCGTCGGCGCGGTGCGTCGGCGCCAGTCGTCGGCGCCAGTCGTCGGCGCGGTGCGTCGGCGTCCGGATCGACCCCTGGCCTCGCCTTGCCTGGAGGCGGCTGGCTTAGAATCGGGCCCACCATGAACACGCCCTCACTCGCCGAGACGATCGGCAATACCCCTCTGGTGCGGCTGACCCGCCTGCCCGGAATCGGCAGCAACGTGCTGCTGGCCAAGCTGGAGGGCAACAACCCGGCGGGCTCGGTCAAGGACCGTCCCGCGTACTCGATGATCCATCGAGCCGAGGAGCGCGGCCAGATCAGGCCCGGAGACACGCTGATCGAGGCCACCTCCGGCAATACCGGCATCGCACTGGCGATGGCGGCGGCCATGCGCGGCTACCGGATGGTGCTGGTCATGCCCGAGCACATGAGTGCCGAGCGTCGCGCGCAGATGCGCGCCTACGGTGCCCAGATCGTGCTGGTGACGCAGGCACAGGGCATGGAATACGCGCGCGACCTGGCGCTGAAGATGCAGGCGGAAGGCCAGGGTCGCGTGCTCGACCAGTTCGCCAACGCCGACAACCCGCGTGCGCACTACGAGGGCACCGGGCCGGAGATCTGGCGCGACACCGACGGCACGGTGACGCATTTCGTGGCCACGATGGGGACCACCGGCACCATCATGGGCACCGGGCGGTTTCTCAAGGAGCAGAATCCGCGGATCGAGCTGATCGGCGTACACCCGGCCGGCGAGTCGTCCATCCCCGGCATCCGCAAGTGGCCCAAGGCCTACGAGCCGAGCATCTACGACGTCAGCAGGATCGACCGCATCCTGGAAGTCGAAGCCGGCGACGCCGAGACCATGATGCGGGACGTGGCGCGTCTGGAAGGGCTGTTCTGCGGCCCCTCCTCCGGGGGCTCGATCCACGCCGCCGTGCAGGTGTGCCGGCAGATCGAGAACGCCACCGTGGTGTGCATCGTCTGCGACCGCGGAGACCGCTACGTTTCGACGGGCGTGTTCCCGGCGTGAGGCCCCGCACCCCGATGCACGACCGCCATGCACAGCCTGATCCGGGCACGGCCTGGCCGTGCGGGCGCAGCTGGACCGAGCGCACCTCATGAGCCCGACCCTGGTATTCGATGTCGAGACCGTTCCCGACCTCGACGGCGCGCGCCGCATTCTCGATCTGGGCGCCGTCGACGACGACGCGGCGTGGAACGCCATGCAGACCCTGCGTCGCGCCGAGAAAAACACCGATTTCCAGCCCGCGCACCTGCAGAAGGTGGTGGCCATCTCCTGCGTGCTGCGCGCAGGCGATTCGCTCAAGTGCTGGTCGATCGGCGACCCGAGCACCGACGAGGCCGAGCTGATCCAGAAGTTCTACAACGGCATCGAACGCTACAAGCCGACCCTGGTGAGCTGGAACGGCGGCGGCTTCGACCTGCCGGTGCTGCACTACCGCGGGCTGATCCACGGGGTGCAGGCGCAGGCCTATTGGGACACCGGGTTCTTTGATCGCGAATCGAAGTGGAACAACTACCTCAAGCGCTACGAGTTCCGACACACCGACCTGATGGACGTCCTGGCGCTCTACTCCGGGCGCCAGAACGCGCCGCTCAACGAGATCGCCATGCTGCTCGGCCTGCCCGGCAAGCTCGGCATGAGCGGCGCCAAAGTGTTCGACGCATTCCGCGCCGGGCAGCTGGCCGCGATCCGCGACTACTGCGAAACCGACGTCATGAACACCTGGCTGGTGTATCTGCGCTGGCAGCTCATGCGCGGGCATCTGTCCAGGGACGAATACGGGGACGAACTGCGCCTGACGCGCGATTTCCTGGCCGCCAGCGACGCGCTGCACTGGGTGGAGTTTGCGGCGGCGTGGGCCGAATAGCCCGCCCTCGCGCCCGGGCCGGGGCAGACCTGGCCGGGGCAGTCCGGGCCGCCCGCAGCCCGGGGCGCCGTGCCTTTGCGCGCGGGCGGTCGTAGCCGGTGGCCAGGAGACCTGCGTCGCACCGCCGCAAACCGCTGCCTGCCGGCGAGTTCGACGCACAGGTCGTCGATCTGGCCGAGGACGGTCGCGGGGTGGCCCGGGTGGACGGCAAGGTCACCTTCATCCTCGGCGCACTGCCCGGCGAGTCGGTGCGCTTTGCCTACACCCGAGTTCACCGTGACGCCGACGAGGGCGAACTGCGTTCGATCTCCCTGCCCTCGCCCGATCGCGTCACGCCCCCCTGCCGGCACTTCGGCGTCTGCGGCGGCTGTTCCCTGCAGCATCTGGCGCCGGCGGCGCAGATCGCGCACAAGCAACAGCGCCTGCTGGAGACCCTGCAGCGCATCGGCAAGGTCATGCCCGAGTCCGTCGCGGCCGCCATCACCGGGCCCACGCTAGGCTACCGGCGTCGCGCGCGCCTGGGCGTGCGCTACGTGGACAAGCGCGCCTCGGTCCTGGTCGGCTTTCGCGAACGGGCCAGCCCCTTGCTGGCCGCGCTGGACAGTTGCGCCATTCTCGATCCCCGCGTCGGGCTCAGGCTGCGCGAACTGGGCGCGGCCATCTCGGCGCTGTCGATCCGCCGCCAGGTGCCGCAGATCGAGATCGCCTGTGCCGACCCGGCGGTGCTGGTGCTGCGGGTGATGGCGCCGCCAAGCGATGCCGACCTGCGCGTGCTGCAGACCCTGGCCGCCGACCACGACTTCGTGCTCTACCTGCAGACCGGCGGCCCGGACACCGCCTTCGCACTGCAGGACCCGGCGCCGCCACTGGAAACCTCGCCGGACGGTTCGGACGACCGGCTGCGCTTTGCGCCCACCGATTTCGTGCAGATCAATGCTGCCGTCAGCCAGCAGACCGTGCGCCAGGCGCTGGACTGGCTGGCGCCGGCGCCGGGCTCGCGGGTGCTGGAGCTGTTCTGCGGCCTGGGCAATTTCTCGGTGCCGCTGGCGCGCCGCGGCGCGCGCGTCACCGGCGTCGAAGGCGACCGCGCCCTGGTGCAGCGTGCGCGCGACAATGCCCGCCGCCTGGGCCTGGAGGCGGCCATCGACTTTCACGTCGCCGACCTGTTCCTGCCCGGCACCGACGCCACCTGGCAGCGCGCAGACTTCGACAGCGTGCTGCTGGACCCCCCGCGCGCCGGCGCCGAGGCCATGATGGCGCTGATCGGTCGGCAGCGGCCGCAGCGGGTGCTCTACGTGAGCTGTCATCCCGCCACCCTGGCCCGCGATGCCGGCATCCTGGTCCACGATCACGGTTACCGGCTGCAGCGCGTCGGGGTGATGGACATGTTCACGCATACCAGCCACGTCGAGTCGATGGCGCTGTTGGTGCGCGACCCCGAACCGGGCGGCTTTGCCGGCGCCACCGGTTCCAGTAGCCTTCGCGCCTGATCCCGCCGGCATCCCCGGAAGCCCGGGTGGCAGCAACCGTGCAGGCGAGGCTCAAGACGAGGCAAAGGCGAGGCAAAGGCGAGGCAAAGAATGGGGAAACTGTCCTGTCTGAAGTTTCAGTCGGAATTTTTTTGAAGCGGCGAGGCCGGTCGTGGTGCCATTCGACGATGCGCAGCGGAACGACCCGCCGATAAGGCACCAGCATCGCCGCGCCTGTTTCCACCGCCCCGGCTCCTCGTGTGGGGTTCGGTCAATAATCAATCTTGCGAATACGCCGCCCCTTTGCGTTGCGCACCCTTGCCACCGGCCCACCATGACGCGTCCTGGCGCCTTGCCATACACGAAACTCTGCTCGCGCATCATGTCCTAGCCATGGCGCTGGAAATCGAACGCAAGTTTCTGCTCGCAGATGATTCCTGGCGCGCCGAGGTCTGCCGCCACCGGGTCATGCGGCAGGGCTACCTGGCCCGCACCGAGGGCCGCGCCTCGGTGCGGGTACGACTGGACGGACAGGAAGCGCGCCTGAACATCAAGGCCGCAGTGGTGGGCTGCGTGCGCGCCGAATACGACTACCGCGTGCCGCCCGAGGACGCCCGGGAGATCCTGGACACCCTCTGCGTGGGCCACGTCGACAAGACGCGGCACTATGTGGAA
>JAJFJX010000046.1 GCA_021773655.1 Panacagrimonas sp. | reverse complement strand
CCTTCGGCTACATCGTCGAGATCGATCCCTACTCTCCGGATTCAACGCCGCAGAAGCGCACCGCGCTGGGTCGCTTTGTCCACGAAGGAGCCTGGGTGGGCCCGGTGCGGGCAGGTCAGCCCATCGTCTACTACATGGGCTGCGATTCGCGCTTCGAGTACATCTACAAGTACGTCTCCAATGCCGTCTGGGACCCGGCCGACGCCGTGGCTGGCCTGACCGCGGGGGACAAGTACCTCGACAACGGCACGCTCCACGTCGCCCGCTTCAACGCCGACGGCACCGGGCAGTGGATCGAACTCGGCTTCGGCGTCAACGGCCTGAATGCGGACAACAGCCTGTTTCCGTTCACCAACCAGGGCGACGTGTGCGTCGCCACCCGGCTGGCGGCGGATTCGGTTGGCGCCACGCCGATGGACCGTCCCGAATGGGGCGCGGTGAACCCGGTCAATGGCGAGGTCTACATGACTCTGACCAACAATACGCGCCGTACAGCGAGCGATTCGACCGACCCGGCCAATCCGCGCAATTACGCACGCGGCGGTGCGGGGGATCTGGCCGGCAATCCCAACGGCCATATCATTCGGTGGCGCGAGGATGGCGGCAACGCGGGTGCCACCAGCTTTGCCTGGGACATCTATCTGTTCGGCGCGCCGGCCGACGCCGACCCTGATCTGGTCAATGTTTCCGGCCTCGACGACAACAACGACTTTTCCAGCCCGGACGGCCTGTGGTTCGATGGTCGTGGCGTGCTCTGGATCCAGTCGGACGACGGTGAATTCCCCGGCGCCGGGCGCAGCAACAACCAGATGCTGGCCGCCCTGCCCGGCAGCGTCGGCGACGGCACCAGCCGCAACATCGGCAGCCAGGCCACGGTGGTCGGCGCCGGGGCGACAGCCGACAACGTGCGCCGATTCCTGGTCGGTCCGGTGGGCTGTGAGATCACCGGCGTGGACATGACCCCGGACAACCGCACCATGTTCGTCAACGTCCAGCACCCTGGCGAGAGTGGATCGCTGACCGAGCCGGCCGGCGTCTGGCCGAGCAATTCGCGCAATGCGCTGGTGACCGGGGAGCCGGGCAATCGGCCGCGCTCCGCGACCATCGTCATCACCAGGGACGACGGGGGCGAGATCGGCATCTGAGGCTTGGGTTTTGCGACCAGAATCCGAAACAGGGCCCGTTCGCGGGCCCTGTTTCGTTGGTCCACGTTTCGTTGGTACACCCCGGGGCATCCGATACGGGTCCACCATGACCTGGCAAGTCATCGCAACACGCGCCTGCGGCGGGCGCATAATCGGTCCGCGCGCCTCAGGCGCCGCCCATGACATGACTCGAAACTTCACAACCTGGAAAAACCAATGACGGGAATCGAAGCACTGCTGTATTACGTCCTGTGGATGATCGTGCTGGTGCTGTTCTATGCCGGCTACCGCATTCCGCTGGTGCTCACGTTCAAGAGGCCGGCAGACGCCTGGGGCCGCGGCAAGCCGGTGGAAGACCCGGGTATCGTCGTGCGCGCCAGCCACGCCCACGCCAACAGCGTGGAGAACATCCCGCTGTTCGCCGCGGTGGTGCTTGCCGCTGCTGCGATGGGCCAGAGTGCCGTGGTCGATGGACTGGCCGCCTGGGTGCTTTACGCGCGCGTCGCCCAGGGCGTGGTGCATCTGATCGGTACCTCGTTCGCCCTGGTGTTGCTGCGTGCCACGTTCTTCCTGGCCCAGCTCGGCCTGATCGCCTACATGGCCTGGGGTCTGCTCAAAGCCGTCGTCGTCTGAAGTCCGCACTACCGTGAGGCCCCGCTGCCGGATTCCTGGCAGTCGGGGAGGCGGACGGCGGGCAGGTCCCGCTCGTCTGCAACCCGCCCCGTCATCGATCAAACCCGTCGTTCCGCGCTGCTGAGAACGAACCCCGCACACGGGCCCCCGCCGGCACTCGGGCCACCGTAGCCGCTGGCAGCCTGCCCACCGGGACGGCGGACATGCCCGCTACAATCCGCGCTCCGCCCCAACGACCTGCCGCAATGCGCCTGTCCTGCTTCCCGCTGTCCACCACCCGTGAAACCCCGGCCGATGCCGACGTGGTGTCCCACCAGCTGCTGCAGCGTGCGGGCTTCATCCGCAAGCTCGGGGCCGGCCTGTATACCTGGATGCCGATGGGTCTGCGCGTATTGCGCCGAATCGAGAACATCGTGCGTCAGGAAATGGATCGCGCCGGCGCCGCGGAACTGCTGATGCCCTCGATCCAGCCGGCGGAGCTGTGGCAGCAGTCCGGCCGCTGGAACGCGATGGGCGCGGAGATGCTGCGCATCAAGGACCGCCACCAGAACGACTACTGCTACGGGCCCACGCACGAGGAGGTGATCGTGCATCACGCCAGGCAGGACGTGCGCTCCTACCGGCAGCTACCGTTCAACTGGTACCAGATCCAGACCAAGTTCCGAGACGAGCGCCGTCCGCGTTTCGGACTGATGCGCGCGCGCGAATTCCTGATGAAGGACGCCTACTCCTTTCACTTGGACGCGGCCGATCTGGACCGCGAGTACCTCAACATGCGTGAGGCCTACGCACGCGTGTTCGAACGCCTGGGCGCCGACTACCGAGTCGTGCAGGCCGACAGCGGCAACATCGGCGGCGCGAAGTCGGAGGAATTCCACATCCTCGCCGGTTCCGGCGAGGACCTGCTGGCGGTGTCCTCGGTGGGCGACTACGCCGCCAACATCGAGGCTGCAGCCTGTCCGCCGTCCGGTCGCGCGCGACCCGCGCCCTCGCTGGCGATGGAGCAGGTCTCGACCCCGGGCCAGAAAACCTGCGAGCAGGTCTCGAAGTTCCTTGACGTGGCGCTCGCCGCAAAGGTGAAGCTGCTGGTCGCCAAAGGCCACGAGGGTGCCCTGGTGGGCATTGCGCTGCGTGGCGATCACGAACTCAACGAGGTCAAGGCGGCCAGGCATCCGCTGGTTGCCAGTCCGTTCGAGCTGGCGCGGATCGAGGATGTGCAGGCGGCATTCGGCTGCGAGGTCGGTTATCTGGGACCGGTCAATTGCCCGATTCCAGTGATCGCCGACCACGCCGCGCTGGAAATCGCGGACTTCGTCTGCGGCGCGAACGTGAACGATCATCACCTCAAGGGCGTGAACTGGGGCCGCGACTGCTCGCTCGCGGAGGGCACCGACCTGCGCAGGATCGTCGAGGGCGATGCCGCACCCGATGGCAGCGGCGGCCTCATCAGCTTTTGCCGCGGCATCGAGGGTGGCCATATCTTCCAGCTCGGCCGCAAGTACACGCAGGCCATGGCCTTCACCGTGCTCGACGAGCAGGGCCAGGCGATCACTCCGGAGATGGGCTGCTACGGCATCGGCGTATCACGCCTTGCCGCGGCGGTGATCGAGCAGCGCCACGACGACAAGGGCATGCGCTGGCCGGACGCCATCGCGCCGTTTCGCGTCGTGGTCTGCCCCATTGGCACCGACAAGTCCGAGCGCGTCCTGAAGCTTGCGGGGCAGCTCCACGACGAGCTGTGCGCCGCCGGCATCGAGACGCTGCTGGATGACCGCGGCCTGCGCCCCGGCCCGATGTTTGCGGATGCCGACCTGATCGGCATTCCGCACCGCATCGTCATCGGCGAAAAAAGCCTGGCCAACGACCAGTACGAGTACAAGCGCCGCGACGCCGACAAGCCCGAGATGATCGCGGCCGGCCTCGACGCGGTGCTGGAGAAGCTGGGCGCGTGATTCGCGCGCTGCTGCTGTTCGGGGTGCTGTGGACGGCTTCGGTGCACGCCGGCCCCACCGGCGAGATCGAACCCGAAC
>JAJFJX010000450.1 GCA_021773655.1 Panacagrimonas sp. | reverse complement strand
CCTCTGGCGAAGCCGGTACGGTGTTCGACAACGAGGAGATCGAAGGTCGACTGGAACTGGTGCATGTGCCAGTGGCCGGATGGCGCGGGGTGCTCGGCCTGCAGTTCATCGACCGGAATTTTTCCGCAATTGGCGTAGAGGCTTTCGCGCCGCCGGTGCAGACACGCTCGACCGGCATGTTCCTGGTGGAGGAGCGGCCGATGTCCTGGGGCCGGTTCGAAGCGGGTGTGCGCGTCGAACAGGTGGACCACGAGCCCGGCTTCGGGTCCGGTCCGGATATTGATTTTTCGCCGGTCAGCGTCTCGGTGGGAACTCTGGTGGAGCTGGGGCCGCAGCATCACCTGCGCTTCAACCTGGCACGTGCACAGCGCGCGCCCGCGGCGGAAGAGGTATATGCCCACGGCCCACACCTGGCGACCGGCACCTTCGAGCGCGGCAATCTGAATCTGGACGAGGAGACCGCCAACAACGCCGAGATCGGCATCGACCGCCATCACGCCCGCTGGACCTGGTCTGCCAAGCTCTACTACAACCGCATCGAGGATTACGTGTTCCTGCGCAATGCCGACGACGACGGCGACGGCGTGGCCGATCTGGTCAGCGTAGAGGGCCAGTTGTCGGGTGCAGGAGACGATCCGGACGAGGCACTGTTCCTGGTGGACTACGCGCAGGCCGGGGCCGATTTCCACGGATTCGAGCTGGAAACCGGCTATCGCTTGATCGAGCGCGGTCCATTGCGGCTCGACGCGCGCCTGTTTGCCGATTCGGTGCGTGGCGAACTGCGCAATGGCAGCAATCTGCCCCGGATCACGCCGGAGCGATTCGGTGGCGGGTTCGATGCAGAACTCGGGGCGCTGTCCGGTTCGATCAGTCTGACCCGCGTGGAGCGCCAGCATCGTGTCGCCGTGCTGGAGACCGAAACCGAAGGCTACGCGCTGCTGTCCGCCGACCTTGCCTACACCCTGACCGCCGGCGACACCCGCACCACGTTCTATCTGCGAGGCCGCAACCTGCTGGACGAGGAGGCGCGGCGACACACGTCCTTGCTCAAGGACCGCGCGCCCCTGCCCGGAGTGACGCTGCTGGCCGGCGTTCGCATCGAATTCAATTGAGGGCAAGCAGTGTGCGGTCCGCGCGCCGGTGTCATGGTCTTCATCGCCGGTTCACCGGAGCGGGGCAGGCTTGTGTATACCGGATCGGCAGGTCGCAGCATGCAAATGCAAATGCATACTGGCGCCCCGGAAGTCCCCAGTCGAAAAGGAGCACAACATTGAGCATCACCGGAATCATCGCGACCCTGATCATCGGCTTCTTCGCCGGACTGATCGCGCGCTTTCTCAAGCCCGGCGACGACAACATGGGCATCATCATGACGTCGCTGCTGGGCGTGGCCGGCGCGTTCGCAGCGACATTCCTGGGTCGCGCGCTGGGTCTGTACCACGAGGGACAGGCGGCCGGCTTCATCGGCGCGGTGATCGGCGCCGTCCTGGTGCTGGTGGTCTACGGCTTCATCCGGAAGGCGGCCAAATAGCCCGGCCAGGCACCCGCATGCCTCAGCGCGCCGTCCTGGCCTGGTTCGCCACGGACTCGGCGGCGCGCCTGGCCGCATCGGGGTCGCCCAGGTAGGCGAAGGACCTCACCTTGAGCCGGTCGTCCAGCTCGAAGCGCAGCGGGATGCCGGTGGGGATGTTGAGCTCGACGATCTCGGACTCGGACACCTTGTTCAGATACTTGTACAGCGCGCGCAGCGAATTGCCGTGCGCCGTCACCAGCACGGTCTGGCCAGCCTTGAGCTGCGGCGCGATCCGGTCATGCCAGTACGGCAGCACTCGTTCCAGCGTCGTCGCCAGCGATTCGGTGCCTGGCAGGCAGGACGCGTCCAGCCCGGCGTAACGCACATCGTTGGCGGGGTGGCCGGGGTCGGTGACTTCCATCGACGGAGGCGGCACGTCGTAGCTGCGCCGCCAGATCTTGACCTGCGCCTCGCCGTGCCTGGCGGTGGTCTGCGCCTTGTCCAGGCCCTGCAGCGCGCCGTAGTGACGCTCGTTGAGGCGCCAGGTCTTGGTCACCGGAATCCACAACTGGTCCATGACGTCGAGCGCGGTGTACATCGTGCGGATGGCGCGGCGCAGCACCGAGGTGTGTGCGCAGTCGAAGCGCAGGCCTTCGGCCTTCATCAGCTCGCCGGCTTTCAGCGCTTCCTGGCGGCCGGCCTCGGTGATGTCCACGTCCACCCAGCCGGTGAAGCGGTTGTCGAGATTCCACTGGCTCTGGCCGTGGCGCAGGAGTACGAGAGTCGGCATCGCAGATTCCGGGAGACGAGGGGAGCGTCGATTTTAACGGCGACTCAGGCTTCCGGGTTCAGATAACGATTCTTGACCCGAACATAGTGCGCGGCCGAGTAGCGCAGATTCTCCAGCTCTTCGGGCCGCAGTTCGCGCACCGGCCTGGCCGGCCGTCCTGCATACAGCCAGCCGCTCTGCAGGCGCTTGCCCGGCGCCACCAGGCTGCCGGCGGCGATGAAGACGTCGTCTTCCACCACCACCTTGTCCAGCAGCAGACTGCCCATGCCCACCAGCACGCGATTGCCGATGTTGCAGGCATGCAGAATCACGCCGTGGCCGATGGTGACGTCGTCTCCGATCAGCAGGTCGGCGCCGCCCGGTGAATACGGTCCGTCGTGGGTCACATGCAGCACCGAGTTGTCCTGCACGTTGCTGCGGGCGCCGATTCGGATGCGGTTGACATCTCCGCGCACGGCCGCGAACGGCCACACCGAGACATCGTCGCCAAGATGCACATCGCCGATCACGCAGGCCTGGGCATCGACGTAGGCGTCGGCGCCGAGCCGCGGCAGGACGCCTTCGAACTCACGGATCATGCCGAGTCTCCCGCTCTCAGTTGATCGGCAACGGCATGGTCTGGATGCCGGGGTCGGCATTGGCCGGACGCGCTGCGGCGCGCGGCACGCTGGCCCAGCGGCGTACGAAATCGGCGACATGCTGGACGACGTCGGTCTGGCCGCGCAGCGGCTTGGCCAGCGACGACAGCATGTAGCGATGGCTCATCTTGGGGTAGATCACGGTCTCGATCGGTCCGCCCGCGCGTTCGATGGCCTCGGCCAGGGCGCGGGTGTTGCGGACCTCGACGATCTCGTCGTCCTCGCCGTGCATCAGCAGGATCGGCGGATTGTCGCCCTCCACGAACAGCACCGGCTGCGACTGCTGGAAGGTTTCGGGTGGACCGAACACGTCGCGCAGGGTGGGATCGGTGATCGGCAGGAAGTCATAGGGGCCGGCCAGGCCGATCATGCCGCGCAGCCAGGTGCGCGAACCGCCGACGCCGGCCAGGTACTGCTCACGCAGGGCCAGCATCGCCGCGGTGTGGGCGCCCGAGGAGTGGCCCATCACGAAGATCTTGTCGGGGTCGCCGCCGTAGGTGGCGATGTTGTCGCGCAGCCAGGCCACGGATTTGGCGCCATCGTTGACGAACTCCGGAAACCGCACCGCCGGATACAGGCGGTAGTTGGGCAGCACCGCGACAAAGCCGCGGGAGGCCAGCGCCTCGCCGACGAACCTGAAATCCTCCTTGTCGCCACTGGTCCAGCGGCCGCCGAAGAAGAACACCACCACCGGCGCGTTTCTGACGTTATGCGGGGCATAGACGTCCAGGCGCAGGTTCTTGCCGGGGTCGTAGACCAGGTTGGAGGCCAGGTCGTAACCGCTGGAAGGGGTCAGGGAGTTGAGAACCTGCCGGCCGCTGCAGCCGGCAAGCACGAACAGGGCCACAAGGCCGGTCAACAGAAGCCGCACGGATCGTTCCTCTCGAAGTAAGGCGGACGCTGCCGCAGTGCAGCACGAATGGTACCCCAGCAAGCTGAATGCGAGGCGTCGGCGCCGCTACACTGATCCCATCGTTCGGGCGCACAGGGGGCTGCCGTGGGAACCTACATCGGATTGGCGATTCTGGCGGTGGTGCTGGTGTACGCCATCGTCATCTACAACGGGCTGGTGGCGCTCAAGCACAACGTGTCCAAGGCCTGGAGCAACATCGACGTGCTGCTCAAGCAGCGCCACGACGAGCTGCCCAAGCTGGTGGAGGCCTGCAAGCAGCACATGCAGTTCGAGGCCGCCACCCTGGAGCAGGTGATGCAGGCGCGCAGTGGCGCCAGGAGCGCCGCCGACAAGGGCGATGTCAAGGGCGTGGGCGGCGCCGAGACGATGCTGCGCTCGGCTCTGGGCAACATCACTGCCACCGTCGAGGCCTACCCGGAACTGCGCGCCAACCAGTCGCTGCAGATGCTGCTGGCACGCATCACCGGACTGGAGAACGCCATCGCCGACCGGCGCGAGTTCTACAACGAGAGCGTCAACGTCAACAACGTGCGCGTCGAACAGTTTCCTGACGTGATCGTGGCGCGCACGGGCGGCTTCAAGGCGGCCGAACTTCTGGAGTTCGAGGCCGAGGCGCTGCGCGATGTCGACCTCAAGGGACTGTTCGCCACCTGATCGCGAACCGGGAGGGGGCATGAACGGATCGATGATGGTCTGGGCACTGGCGGTGGTGATCGCCACCGGCGTGCTGTCCGCCGCGCTGACCTGGCTGGTGGCCGGCTGGATCTATCGCAACAGGCTGCAGGCGGCGCTGGACCGCCGGCTGCTGGAAGTCCAGGCCGAATTCGAGGCGCGCGTGCGCGCCGGCGTGCTCGCGGCCGGCCAGGAGCTGCTTCCGCAGTTGCGCGAGCAGGTCAAGCAGGGCTTCCAGGACGCCATCCGCCAGTCCCAGACCGGCGAGCTGGTGGAAAGCTATGCCGGCGTGGTCAACCTGGGGGCGGACGCCCTGAGCCAGCGGCTGGGCGGGCTGTTCGGCTTCAAGTCGCGCAAGTGACGCCGGCCTTCGTCGCCGGCCGGCGACGGCCCGCCGATGCCGCGGCCCGCCGATGGACCTGATTCCCGGATTGCTGCTGGCCATCTCCGAAGCCAACGCCCGCGAGTTCTGGCTGTTCGTGGGCCTGACTGCGGTGGTCGGCGCCGTGGCCTTCGTGCTCGGCTGGATCCAGCTGGCCCGCGCGCGACTGATCGAGAACATCCCCACGTCGCGCATCCGTTCGGCGGCCCAGGGTTATGTGGAGCTGCAGGGACACGGCCGGCTGATGCCGGGACCGGAGATCGTCGCGCCGCTGTCGGGCGATCGCTGCTGCTGGTGGGAGTTCCGGGTCCAGCAGAAACAGCGCGAATATCGCCAGGGCCGTCTGCGCACCGAATGGAAGACCATCGAGCAAGGCACGTCCGACGAGTTGTTCCTGCTTGCCGACGGCACCGGCGAGTGCGTGATCGACCCGGTCGGCGCGCAGGTGGTGCCCAGCGTCACGCGCAAGTGGCGCGGGTCGGTGCGCCGGCCGCAGTCGTATCCGCAACAGCGTTCGTGGCTGGAGCTCGGCGATTTCAGCTATCGCGAGCGCCTGATCCGCTACGGCGACCCGATCTACGCCCTGGGCCAGTTCAGCAGCCAGGCCACCGTGCGCCATGACCAGCAGATGCTGGACGTCTCCGAACTGCTGGCCGTCTGGAAGCGCGACCGGCCCGGCCTGCTGCTGCGTTTCGACACCGATGGCGACGGCCAGATCAGCGTGCGCGAGTGGACCGCGGCGCGCGAGGCGGCGTTGCTCCAGGTCCAGGCCGAGCGCGCCGGGCTTGGCCGTGCTGCGTGCACGCCGGGGCAGGGCAGCGTGACGGCGCCGGACCTGCACGTGCTCAACCGCCCCGCCGACCGGCGCCGTCCCTACATCCTTTCGACCCGGTCGGAGCACGAGCTGACCCGCGGCCTGCGCTGGACCGGGGTGGCCGGCGTGGCGGTGGCCAGCCTCTGCGGTGCGGCTGCCACCTTCGCCCTGCTGGCGCGCGGAATCCTGTGACCGCGCCCGGCGGCGCTTGAAGCCGCGCCCGGCTGCTCCATACTCTGGGCTTTGATCCCCGACCCCTGTTGCCCATGAACAACCCGCTGCTGCAGTCCCGCGATCTCAACACCTTGCCGCCGTTCCAGGACCTGCGCCCCGAACAGGCCGAACCGGCGATCGATGCGGTGCTGGAACAGAGCCGCCAGGCCCTGGCGCGGTTGCTGGAAAACCCGTTCGAACCGGGCTGGGAGACTCTGGTCGAGCCGCTCGAGGAACTCGGCGAGCGCCTGAGCCAGGTATGGGGGCCGGTCTCGCACCTGTTCAGCGTGAACTCCACGCCGGAGTGGCGCGCCGCGTACAACGCCTGCCTGCCCAAGGTCACCGAGTACGGCCTTGAGCTGTCGCAGTCCGAGCCGCTGTTCCAGGCCTATACGCGCCTGGCCGAATCACCGGAGTTTGCGCAACTGGGCGAGGTCAAGCAGAAGGTCGTGCGCGATGCCCTGCGCGACTTCCGGCTGTCCGGCATCGGGCTGGAAGCCGAGCGCAAGGACCGCTTCAAGCAGATCTCGCTGCGCCTGTCCGAGATCCAGACCCGCTTCGAAGAAAACCTGATGGACGCCATCCAGGCGTTCGCGCTGCACATCACCGACGGGGATCGCCTGGCCGGCATGTCGGCCGCGGCACTGGAACAGGCCGCGGACAAGGCGCGAGCCAGGCAGCTCGACGGCTGGCTGCTGACCCTGGACTTTCCCAGCTTCGACGCCGTGATCTCTTACGCTGATGATCGCGAACTGCGCCGCGCGCTCTACACGGCCTATGCCACGCGCGCCTCGGACCAGGGCCCGCAGGCCGGGCAGTTCGACAATGGCGCGCTGATGGAGGAGATCCTCGCGCTGCGCACCGAGGAGGCACGGCTGCTCGGGTATGCCAATTACGCCGAGCTATCGCTGGCCACCAAGATGGCCGAATCGGCCGACGCCGTGGAGCGCTTCCTGCTGGATCTGGCTGCCCGTTCCCGGCCGCAGGCCCGGGCCGAGCTGGCCGAGCTCCAGGCATTCGCCAGCGGCCGCGGCGGCCCCGAGCCGTTGGCGCCCTGGGACATCGCGTACTACAGCGAGAAGCTCAAGGAAGAAAAGCTGGGCCTGAACGAGGACGCGCTGCGGCCGTATTTCCCGCTGCCGGCGGTGCTCGACGGCCTGTTCGGACTCATCGAGCGCCTCTACGGAGTGCACGTGGTGCCGGTCGACGGCCCTTCGGTGTGGCACCCGCAGGTGCAGGTCTACGCGCTGCAGGACGAGCGCGGACAGATCTTCGGTCGTTTCTATCTGGACCCCTACGCGCGCGAGCAGAAGCGCGGCGGCGCCTGGATGGACGAATGCCTCAGCCGGCGCCGCAGTGCCCGGGGCCTCCAGTTGCCGGTGGCCTACCTGGTGTGCAATTTCCGACCGCCGCTCAAGGATGGCGCCGGCGGCGAGCAGCCCGGCCTGCTGACCCATGACGAGGTGGTCACGCTCTATCACGAGTTTGGCCACGGCCTGCACCAGCTGATGACCCGGGTCGAGGAATCGGCCCTGGCCGGTATCCACGGCGTGGAATGGGACGCGGTCGAGCTTCCCAGCCAGTTCATGGAGAACTGGTGCTACGAACCGGTCATGCTCAAATCCTTCGCGCGCCACTGGCAGAGCCAGGAGCCGCTGCCGGATGCGCTGATCGAAAAGCTGCGCGAGTCGCGCCGGTTCCAGACCGCGATGGCCACGGTGCGGCAGATCGAATTCTCGCTGTTCGACCTGCGCCTGCACCGCGACCATGACCCGGCCCGCGGCGGTCGCGTGCTGGAGACGCTGGCGGCGGTGCGCGACGAGGTCTCGGTGCTCAAGCCACCGGCTTACAACCGCATGCCGTGGAGCTTTTCGCACATTTTCGCCGGCGGTTACGCAGCCGGTTACTACAGCTACAAGTGGGCCGAGGTGCTGTCGGCCGAC
>JAJFJX010000449.1 GCA_021773655.1 Panacagrimonas sp. | reverse complement strand
AAGAGACGGGTGAGGGTCGCGACCTAAAACTCCACGAGATCCGCATTGTGTGGTCGGCAGCTGATGATGTCGGATATCCGTTCGGGCCGTTTGTGAAGTTGTTGCTGTTGACCGGTCAGCGACGGCGTGTGGTCGCTCGGGCCACGTGGAACGAATTCGACCTAGAGCGTCTGGTTTGGCATGTCGAATTCCAACGCATGAAGAAACGCTATGCCCATGACGTGATGCTAGCGCCACAGACAGCCGAGTTCATCGACAGGTTGCAACGGGACTACCGGAACACACAGAACCCCTATCTGTTCTCGGGACTTGGCAAGACTGGTGAGCCGGTGCCGATCTCTGGCTTCTCGCATGGCAAACGATTGATCGACGCCGCCGTCTTGTCACGCATGAACGGCAAGAAGATCACTGCCGGTGAGTTGCGCAAGATGTCCAAGGAACAGAAGGGTCAGTTTTTGGCGGAGTTGGATAATCTGAAACCGTGGGGATTTCACAGCTTACGCCATACCGCTGCGACGGGTTGGACAGACCTGGGCACTGACTACCATGTCGTTAGGAAGCTGCTGCCACATAAGGACGCCAGTACCACAGGCGGATATATTCACTCCAAACGGGAAGATGAACAGCGCGACGCCGTCAACGCCTGGGCCGACTACGTTATGAATCTGACGAGGTGAGGATCTGCACCCCAGGGTGTTGGTGAAGCCTACAGCGTCCTGGTATAATGAACGTATTGTCAGGGGAAGAAAACGTATGACAGACGCTGCGCTGGATCGGATCGATCCCATGATTCGTCTTAAGGAGGTCCGCGCGTCGTTGGGACTATCAGAGTCGACGTTTTACGAACACGTTTCTGCGGGACTGTGCTCGCAACCGATCAGGGTTTCGGCACGCGCATCGGCACTCCCGGCATCTGAGGTATCGGCGATCAACCGTGCACGCGTCGCGGGTCGATCAGACGACCAGATCAGAGCGCTGGTGCGGAGGCTCCATGCCGCTCGTGATAATGCAGAACCGGTGCCCATCGATAATGGTGAAACCAACGAAGTATGGTTGCACCGCTGGGATGGCGTTGACCTTGAAACCGAACACGCCAGAGCACGTATGCGCTTCCATGATCGGGTTAACAGTGCCGTTGACTGGGAAACCGAACACGTCCGTGAGATCGAATACGATGAATCGGTTTTGCGCATGTTCGGTGCGCCTGTATTGACCGCTGCTGACTGAAACAACGAATAATTGCTGTAGTAATAGCTTGATATTCGGTACCTGCAGCGCCGGTACCTGAATCGCCGCTACCTCGAGCGCCATCAACAGCAGCGTATCCTCCATTCCGCGCCCCTGTGGGGGGTCATTCCCATGACCTCCACAAGTGCTTGCACCGCCTTGCGTTTTCCCAAACCGGCGTTGACGCAGGCTCATCCTGTTATCGAATGTTACCGAAATGTTCACGGTGCGCCGCCGCCTGCAACCCGATAGAAGCGTCCGGCGATAACACCAGCTGTGCACACAAGTATTTCTAGGATAACTTCATCAATGACAAACATGATAACCCCGCTGGGTTTGCCCGCGACCCATCTTCCGAACGGCCAAATTGGTCTTATCGGCATCGACGAAATGCGATGCATCGGCTGCCGCAGCCATATCCCCAATCTGATCAAAGCGGGCCAGTTTCCCCCAGGTTTTAAGGTCGGTAAGCGACGGTTTTGGACTGTCGAGGAATATAACAATTTCATCGCGATGAAGATCGCCGAGGCCAATGTCTAACACTGTGAAAACCCGAAGAGCCAAAAACCGCAAGTCCAACGGCCCATCCCCAGGCTGGGTGCCCGAATCGCCGACATCGCCTTTGTTGGTGGTGGATGATAAATCAGGGGAGCAGCCGAAACCCCGGCTTGTTATGTACGATCCGATGTGCCGCCAGATCGCAGAGACTGAACTGGTCCGTTACGATGCCGCCCGACTCGCCTTGCAAGAGGCTCACACCGTCGATGAGGCCAAAGATATCCGCGATAAGGCCGCTGCAATGGCGGCATATGCCCGGCAGGCCAGTGACGGTGAGTTGCAGGTATGGGCAGCAGAGATAAAACTACGTGCGGAACACCGCGCTGGCCAACTTCTCAAGGATATCGAGAAGGCAGAGGGTGGAAGGCCTACGAAAACTAGTAACACGCAGATACCGGTTTCTGAAGCACCGCCCACGCTCGCGTCACTCGGGGTCACCAAGAAGCAGTCAAGCGACTGGCAGGTGGTGGCGGAACTTTCTGATGAAGAATTACAAGCCGCTTTTGATGCCGGGGCCAAATCCGGGCGTCCAGCGACCACTGCAACCCTGGTGCGTAAGGTAAAGGCAAAAGAACAGAAGAAGAAAAACGCCGAACTAAAGAAGGAAGCACAGAAACTACCGAAGATAGAGCGGCAATATCATTGCATCGTCATGGACCCGCCCTGGCCGATGACTAAGATTGACCGCGACGTACGTCAGAACCAAACTGACTTTCCTTATCCCGTTATGTCGGAAGACGAATTGTTGGAAATGCATGTTCCGTCAGCTGACGATTGCCATATGTTTCTTTGGACGACACATAAATTCTTACCGATGGCGCTCCGCCTCTTATCCGGGTGGGGGTTTAGATATGTTTGCACATTTGTTTGGCACAAGCCAGGGGGATTCCAACCAGTTGGACTGCCGCAGTACAACTGTGAGTTTGCGATCTATTCCAGGAAGGGAACGCCTCGTTTTATTGACACCAAAAAGTTCTTCTGTTGTTTTAATGCTGATCGCCGCGAACACAGTCGTAAGCCTGACGTATTTTACGAAACTATAGGGCGGACATGTGATGCGCCCCGGCTGGATATGTTCAGCCGTGAACCACGGGACGGTTTCGAGCAACACGGTAACGAGCCAGAGAGGTTTGTTGACGCCACCGCTGGCGAAGCTGTCGAGGCCGAGGACGCCGAGGCCGCCGCCTAAAGAGGCATTAACGTAAAAACCCGCCACTAGCTCCCCTGAAAATGAGGCCGGTGGCGGGTTCTAACGAGTATTTAGCATGCGTAATTTACGCAATTCCAGCGCCCGTGACAAGCCCTTGTCGTTCGATTTTCGCACCAATGACTCGCACTGGTGCCGTTCATTGGACCTGCCACCGGCTCCTAGTCGGCGCCGTGAGATCGCTAGAAGCAAGATCCTCTTGGACGCGGTGGTAGAGGGCCACGGCCAGGACCGGGACATCAGTTACAGTCGCAACAGAAACCACTACGGCGACAACCGGCAGTATTTCGGTGACGCCTACACTCACTCGGCAATTACACAGTCAGTCGATGAACTTGTAGGGTATGGTTGGCTGGAAACTTGTATCGCTCCATCTGGTTATCCGACAGGCCATCAATCTACATTACGAGCATCACCACGACTGCTAGCAACAGTCCCACATTTGCCATTGATAATGTGCCACGGAGGCGAGGTTGTCCGCCTTAAGGATGTCGATGGCAACTTAGTTGGATACCGCAAAAACGAACGCATCTGCCGCGATATCAGGAACACAGAGGCGATCAATGAAACCATCGTTGGATTGGACATCGGCCTGGTTGTTGCCGGAACTGAGGCTAACGGAACCGTCGTTAAGTTTCCCACCGACCCCAACAAAAATGGTCCGGCCATCGTCAATCTTGCTGCTGAACGGCTCCATCGTATATACAACGGTGGTTGGGATAAAGGCGGGAGGTTCTACGGCCATTGGGTGCAAAATGTTCCGGCGAAGTATCGAAAGCTAATAACATTCGGCGGTCAGAATACCGTTGAACGTGACTATAGATTTCTCCATCCGAGGTTGCTCTATGCGATGGTAGGCATAGCACTCATCGAAGACCCGTATATGATCGACGGGTGGGAGGATAACCGCAAGACGGTCAAGATCGCGTTCAACATCATCATCAACGCCACGACGTACGTTAAGGCGCTTGGTGCCGTCAGTATGATCGTTGGCGGCGACCGCAACGGGGCTGCAACCCTTATCAGGGCTATCAAACATCACCACCGGTCAATTGCTCAGTTCTTCCACACTGGCATTGGCCTCGAGCTGCAGTACAAGGACAGTGTTATGACGAGCAACGTCATGCGAACTCTGCGCAAACAGGGCATCGGAGCTATACCAATCCACGACTCCTTCATAGTGCCAGCGAATGACATGGGCCACCTTCAGAATGCGATGAATCAGGCCCTTGAACAGGCCACAAATGGAATGGTTTCGATGGCCAAAATGGCCTCTTGAGTTTTGTCACGAATTTCCCTCTGCCTATAAGGACTTAGGTTCATTCAGTCTTACACTATGGTAGAGAGAGGGTGTCTCCCTGGGTGCCCCTGCCTCCCCTCTACCTGGCCCCTGTCCCCCGCTCCCCTTCTACAACCCAACTCCTGTCATTTTTGGCATTTTTTGCGATAAGCCGCCTCAACACACCACGTCGTCGTGGCCGAACCGGAATCGCACGATTTCGCATGGCGGCGCAGTGTCACTTGATGTCGCGTTCGAGTTACCTCTATCGTGGTTGCAGTAGGAAGGGGAAATGGCATGGCTATGCGATACGGCCTGATCGGCCTCACTATTGCGTTAGTTGGTTGCAGCGAGATTGAAGCGTCCTCACCGGCATTAAATTCGCAAGAGTTCGTCACCCAACTTATTGCCACTTGCGACGCCTACGGCTATCGCCGTGGCACAGACACACACGCACAATGCGTACAACAGCTTCACCAGCAGGCTGTTGAGGCTGAAGCGTACTTTGAGCAGTGTGAGAGCTTGTCGGCCTTAGGCACGCACCAACTAACGGCAAGTAGGGAGGGCACTTCGTTAGCAACGCAGCAACGACTAGCCGGTTGTTAGCACTCCCGCTTCGGGCGGGTGTTAGCATTGTCCATCCAGGGCACGCCCTAGGGATCGAAATCTGCAGCACAGGACATGATCAGTTACCGTAAGGGAACCGAATACCACCACCAGAACAGCCAATATCAGCGCTGGAAATGGCATTAACGACCGCAGTAAGTAAATTGCGACTCATTCTCATTAGCGGCAGTTTCACACGGCGTTCCATCGTATGGCCCTTGCTTCATATGGCTTTCCGGCTGATGGGTGGGAAATTAGAAGGACCGTTGATGAGGGATTTTTGCGCCCATTGGCCCATCGCGAGAGCCATCTCCAAATTACCAAATTGGCGGTAACTCACACGGCATTTGATTATGTTAGATCGCCAGGTGTAGGCCGGAGCTATCATCGGGCCTGGCATGGACATACTGCGAAGTCGTGGCCATGGAAGTGTGGCCCAACGTCGCCTGCAAGACGTGGATCTTGGCTCCCCTATCTAGCGAATGGGAAGCGTGAGCATGGCGTAACCAGTGAGGCGACACCGCCTTGTCGATACCGGCGCGCTTGGCAGCACCGACGACTATTCTGTGGATTCCGTTTTTGGTGATGGCTTTGCCACCACGCTGTGACATGAACACAGGATCGTCGTCACCTGCGCCATTACGCAATTCAACGACTTCATCAATGTCATCACCACCAGCACCATCACGCAATTTCATAACATCATCAATCACCGCTAAACTCACCAAAACGGTGCGGATTTTCGACCCTTTGCCAGTGAGCACTGCCTGACCGGCGCGCTCCCGGCGCTCGAGGTCACACCATCGCAACGCCGACACTTCACTGCAGCGGCACCCCGATGCATACATGAATTTCAGCAGCTCCCTATCACGGTCCTGTCGAGCGCCTTGGATGAGTGCGAACACCTCTTCCTCTGACATCACACGGGCCACCCGGCGGTCACTGACGGGCGCCGACGAGGCCACCACGCCGACATTCAGCGGCAACCATCCGATCCTATGCGCGAAGGTCAACAGCGACTTGATCGTCGCCACCATGCGGTTACGCGATCGTGGCGCCAGGCCAAGCGCTTCGAGGTGCTGTGCCCAGCCGATCAACACAGCAGCCGTGATGGCGCGCAACTTGATATCAACGCCCGTGTCAGTCCAGAAGCGATCCAGGGTGGCGCCGTACATAGCGCGTGTCGATGGCGCTTTCTGAGATAACCACATCTCGATCACCTGAGCATCGTTGTCGGCCTGAGCAGGCATCTGGGTGGTGATGATGGCGTTGGTCATATGGGTACCCTTGAGGCAAGATGTAGTCGCAGCTAAACCTTACTTTAGTTGCGAGTTTGGGGCAAGTATTTAGGTGCTGGAATCAGGTTTCATTTGGCATCAGAATCTCAGTGTCCGGCAGCGTCGTGAGACGCCGCGATACCCGAAGAATTGGTGGCCTCGTCCGGCCCAACTAGGACAGCCCACGCGAGCCTCACTCTTGCTCATGTCGGCCTCGTATCGCCTCATCAATCCGCCCCAAGCGGCGCTGTATATAGTTCAACTCGTAAATGGCCAGGACGGCTAGAACGATAAACACCATCTGATCCCAGTCCATTGATCTTCTCCTCTGCATGTTTGTAAACGCCGGTTTCTGCGGGCTGGTCGCGATCAATCCCCCCTCATATCCGCTACGATCATTTCTGATCGCATGGGCTGGCACTGTTCGCCTGCCGTGCTGCCTTGTCTTTGGCTGACCAAGGCACCGGCAATGGTATGGAACATTGCGATAACCTTTGCGCCAATTAGTCGCGCCATGGCCTGACCGATGGCTACCACCATGCCGACCAAACACCACTGCACCACATGACCAGTAACCCAGCATTCTTCACCTGATCATCCGGCATGATGAGGGCAGCACCGGCACCGCACCGGGAAACCTGTCATTGAATGCGCCATGATGTCCATACGAACGCCACAAGCGCCGGTCTTAACACTGCCACCACTAAGTGTAGAGCGCTGCACCAGCACACCCACGGGGCCGCTGGCGGCCGGTACCGGCGGACCATCAATAACCGTGTAAGCGGCGGCGGCGCGGGTCATAGGCCATGGTATAGCGCCGTGATCTATCGACCCCAATCATCCAATATCGATGGGCAATCAGGTCGTTGATGTCGCCCTGATTACTCTCCCGTATCACTGCTTATGCCCGGCGAATACCTCATTGGAATTACGAAAAACCCCAACGTTTCTGCGCATTCTCGTCTGCTTACCGCCCTCCACAGAAATTTCAGATTCTCAAAATACCAAGCCATGTCGAAAAATTATCTTTCAAAATTTCCAATACACCAAGGCCGAAATTGGCAGTTATCCCGCTCGCGATTAATCGTTTCGATTCCGAAAATAGTTCTTGCCATACCGATCAGTCTATGTTTTATTGCTAGTAAGCGTAGGGGGTATGACACGTTACAATGAGCACAACAAAATCCACCGATAAGGCTGTAAAGACACCAC
>JAJFJX010000448.1 GCA_021773655.1 Panacagrimonas sp. | reverse complement strand
GGCGGTCGCGAGGAGCCACTGCCGCCACGACGCGGTGGCGCGCCACGCGGGCGACGCGGTTGCGGCGGCGGCGGCACGAACGACTCCGGCATCCAGTCCTCCGGAAAATGCTCGGTCGGCAGACGCATGCCGATGTAGCGTTCGATCTCCGGCAGCGAGTACACCCAGGACTCGCAGCACAGCGAGATGGCGTCGCCGGTCTCGCCGGCGCGCGCGGTACGACCGATCCTGTGCACGTAGTCTTCCGGGTCCTGCGGCAGGTCGTAATTGATCACGTGACTGACCGCGGGAATGTGCAGTCCGCGCGCGGCCACGTCGGTGGCCACCAGCAACGGCAGCTTGCCATCCTTGAAATCTTCGAGCAGGCGCAGGCGCTTGTTCTGCGGCACGTCGCCGGAGATGGTGCTGGCTTCCAGGCCGTTGGCGCGCAGCGTTGCCTCCACCTGCTCGGCACCGCGCTTGGTGTTGACGAAGACCAGCGTGCGGTAGGGGTCGTGATGGCGCAGTAGACCCACCAGCACCTTGAGCTTGTCGTCGTTTGCGACGTGAATCAGTGCCTGGCGAACGCGCTCGGCGGTGACCTGCTCGGGCTCGATGGTGACCTTGTGGGGGTCGTTCATGTGCTCGTAGGCCAACTCCAGCACCCGCTGCGACAGCGTGGCGGAGAACAGGTAGTTGCGCCGAAGGTCCGGCGCCGGCATCCGCCGCAGCAGATAGCGGATGTCGGCGATGAAGCCGAGGTCGAACATGCGGTCGGCCTCGTCGAGCACCACCACCTCGATGTGCTTGAGGGTGTAGATATCCTGCTTGTAGTAGTCGATCAGCCGACCGGGCGTGCCGATCAGGATGTCGACGCCGTCCTGGATCGCCAGTCGCTGCGACTCGTAACCGGTGCCGCCAAAGCACACGGTGGTGCGCAGGCCGGTCTCGCCACGCAGTTGCAGTGCGTCCTCGTGGATCTGCACCGCCAGTTCTCGCGTGGGCGCCAGGATGAATGCACGCGGCTGTCCGTCGGGTCCGGCGGCCGGATGGGTGAGCAAGCGATGCATGGTCGCCAGCAGGAACGCAGCAGTCTTGCCGGTGCCGGTCTGGGCCTGCCCGGCAAGGTCGCGCCCCTCCAGTGCCAGCGGCAGGGTTTCGGCCTGGATCGGGGTGCAGTAGTCAAAACCGTGCTGACTGATCGCAGCCAGCAGACCCGGATGAAGAGGCAGACTGTCGAATCGAATATCGGAGAGATGATCGGCTTGCATGAAGTTGGTTTGTCTGGACATCCACGTGCGGCGCTTGCAAGGCCCCGGGGAATCGGCTCAAATACGCCGACGAAGGGAATTCAGGGCGCTGGTCAAAGGCTCTCGGCACCAAATCCGCCGATCGTCTCCCCGTCGTCATCCATCCATGATAACCGCCTGGTGCAGCCGCTGCGCGTCTGGTCGCGGTCTTGACCCGGATCGATCCCAGCTCCATCTCATTCGTCGCGCGCACACCTTCAGTCGCGTTCATGACTCAGAGGCCCTCCCATGAGCGAAAACATTTCCGCTGTCACCGACGCGTCCTTCGAACAGGACGTGCTCAAATCCGACATCCCGGTGCTGGTCGATTTCTGGGCCGAGTGGTGCGGCCCCTGCCGCATGATCGCGCCCGTGCTTGAACAACTGGCGGACGAAAACGTCGGCAAGCTCAAGATCGTCAAGCTCAACGTGGACGAGAACCCGGGCACACCGCCCAAGTTCAACATCCGCGGGATCCCCACGCTGATCCTGTTCAAGGATGGACAGGCAGCGGCCACCCAGGTGGGTGCGGCACACAAGGCCCAACTCACCGCTTTCGTCGCCCCGCATGTCACAACCGCCTAAACCCCCCCGCATGATGAAGCACCGCCGTCGTCACAACGGCCCCCGCAACGGTAATACCAACCAGCGAGGCGGCAACGGCGGCGGCAACCCTTCCCAGGATGGCCTCCCGGTCGACATGACCGAGGAGGAATACGAAGCCGAACTCGCGTTGGCCGCGGCCGAAGCCCAGGCCGACGGCGTGCTGACGGTGCCCCAGTCCAACGGTGCCGACGGCCTGCCGGACGACAACGACACGCCGGTGGCAACGGTCCGTCCACCGGTGGATTTCCGTGGCGGCGAGCCGCCCAAGATCGTGCGCATCCCCGACATCAAGAAGATGTCGGCTGCGGCGCTGATGGAGATGTCGGACGCCGAAGGCCTGGAGAACATCTCCCGCGCCCGCAAGACCGACCTGGTCTTCAATCTTCTCAAGAACGCGGCACGGCGCGGCGATCACATCATCGCCGACGGCGTGCTCGAACTGATGCCGGACGGCTACGGCTTCCTGCGCGGCTCGGACAGCTCCTATCAGGCCGGCCCGGACGACGTCTACATCTCGCCGTCGCAGATCCGTCGTTTCGGGCTGCGTACCGGCGACACGGTGTGCGGGCGCGTGCGCAGTCCGAAGGACAACGAGCGCTACTTCTCGCTGCTCAAAGTTGAAACCATCAACTATGACCCGCCGGAGGCCAGCCGCAAGAAGGTCAATTTCGAGAACCTCACGCCGCTGTTCGCAGACGAGCAGTTCAAGATGGAGCGCGGCAACGGCACCACCGAGGATCTGACCGCGCGCATCATCGACATCGTGGCCCCGTTCGGCAAAGGCCAGCGCGGCCTGATCGTGTCGCCGCCAAAGGCCGGCAAGACCATGCTGATGCAGAACATCGCGCAGTCGCTTGCCGCCAACTATCCGGACGTCTACCTGATCGTGCTGCTCATCGACGAGCGTCCGGAAGAAGTCACCGACATGCAGCGCACCGTGCGCGGCGAAGTGGTGGCGAGCACCTTCGACGAGCCCGCTGCGCGTCATGTGCAGGTCACCGAGATGGTGATCGAAAAAGCGCGCCGGCTGGTCGAGCACAAGCGCGACGTGGTCATCCTGCTGGACTCCATCACCCGCCTGGCGCGCGCCTACAACACGGTGGCGCCGTCATCCGGCAAGGTGCTTTCCGGCGGCGTCGATGCCAACGCGCTGCAGAAGCCCAAGCGCTTCTTCGGCGCAGCGCGCAACATCGAGGAAGGCGGTTCGCTGACCATCATCGCCACCGCGCTGATCGAGACCGGATCGAAGATGGACGAGGTGATCTACGAGGAGTTCAAGGGCACCGGCAACATGGAACTCCATCTCGACCGCCGACTCGTTGACAAGCGCGTCTGGCCGGCCATCGACATCAACCGTTCCGGCACGCGCAAGGAAGAACTCTTGCTCCACCCGAGCGAGG
>JAJFJX010000447.1 GCA_021773655.1 Panacagrimonas sp. | reverse complement strand
GAGGGCCTGCGCTACGTCTGGGGCACGCCGATCATCCTGTACTCGATCTCGCTGGACATGTTCTCGGTGTTCTTCGGCGGCGTGGTGGCGATCCTGCCGGTGTTTGCAGAGGACATCCTGGCCGTCGGCCCGCAGGGCCTGGGCATCCTGCGGGCCGCGCCGGCCGTGGGGGCGGTGGCGACCATGGTGGCCTGTGCCTGGCTGCCGCCGACGCGTCACGCCTGGCGCAACCTGCTGTGGTCGGTGACCGGCTTCGGTTTGGCGACGCTGGTGTTCGGCCTGTCACAGAACTTCTGGGTGTCGGTGCTGGCCCTGGCGGCCACCGGGGCCTTCGACAGCGTCAGCGTCATCATCCGCGGCACCATCCTGCAGACCCTGGTCGAAGACCGCATGCGCGGGCGGGTGGCATCGGTCAACAGCGTGTTCGTGTCGGCCTCCAATGAACTGGGCGCGTTCGAATCGGGGGTTGCCGCACGTCTGCTCGGAGTGGTGCCATCGGTCGTGTTCGGCGCCGCGGCCACGTTCGCCACCGTGGCTCAGGTGTGGCGGCGTTCGCGTCCGCTGCTCGCGGTGCGCCTGTGATGCGGCTGCACCGACCCCACCGGAGAGCGCCCGGCCCGATCACGCCTCGCCTCACGGGAGCGACCGCGGACCATCGGGCGCCTGCGGCGTGATCAGCACCGAGCATCGGCGGCACGCTGCGGGACGCGCTGCGGGACACGCTGGGCGAGCTGCCGTGGCCGACGGCGAAAACCCAAGGTGCGGCGCCCACACCCGGACCCGCATCGCAATCCCGATCTGTCATCCTGCCGGGGTCCGCCGGGGGCCTCCATCATGTCCCGGAGGTGCCCGATCCGAAGTCCCCATCCGAAATCCAGACCCCAAGTCCAGACCCCAAGTCCAGACCCGCACAGAGATCCAGCCATGGCCGCCGATTCCGGTTCCAGCGTGCAGCGCAATGTCCTGGGCGGACCCCTGCAGTCCTGCTGCCAGGATCCGGTCACCGGTTTCTATCGTGACGGCTACTGCCACAGCGGCCCGCAGGACCCCGGCCGGCACCTGGTGTGCGCGGTGATGACCACCGAATTCCTGGTGTTTTCGATCTCGCGCGGCAACGACCTGATGACGCCGCATCCGGAGTTCGATTTCCCCGGCCTGACGCCGGGGAGCCGATGGTGCGTCTGTGTGCTGCGCTGGAAAGAAGCCTACGAGGCCGGCGTGGCGCCGCCGGTGGTGTTGGCGGCGACCCATGAACTGGCGCTGCAGCACGTCGACCGTGCGGTGCTGCTGGCACACGGCGCCTCGGCCTGAATCTCCGCGTCATCGCCACGTCATCGCCACCTCTTGGACGCCTTGCGCACCTTTGGACTGTATGGCCTGACCGCGCTGGCCGAGATCCTCGGCTGCTACCTGCCGTGGCTGGTCCTCAAGCAGCAGCGCAGTGCCTGGCTGCTGTTGCCGGCGGCACTGTGCCTGGCGTTGTTCGCCTTTCTGCTGACCCTGCACCCTCAGGCCAGCGGTCGCGTCTATGCCGCCTACGGCGGTGTCTACATCGTTGCGGCGCTGACCTGGCTGTGGGCGGTGGACGGCGTGCGCCCGGTGAGCGCGGACTGGATCGGCGTCGGCCTGTGTCTGACCGGCGCGGCGGTCATCGCGCTGGCCCCGCGCAGCTGAGCTTCACCCTGCGCAATGCCGCGGGCTGCGGCCCCCCGGTTGCCCAGTCGAGCAGCTCGACGGTATGCAGCAGCGGGACCGGCGCGCCCTGCCCGAGCTGGGTCAGGCAGCCGATGTTGCCGCTGGCGATCACCGCCGGCGCCAGCGCCCGCAGGCTATCCAGCTTGCGTCGGCGCAGCGCGTCTGCCAGTTCCGCCTGCAGGATGTTGTAGACCCCGGCCGAACCGCAGCACAGGTGCGCCTGTGCCGGCTCACACACGGTAAAACCGGCGGCCCGCAGCAGGGCCCTGGGCGGCTCGCGCACCTGCTGGCCGTGCTGCAGCGAGCAGGCGGCGTGATAGGCCACGGTCAGCGGCGGCCGCTCGACGACCGAGGGCAGGCCGCGCTCGGCGACGAACTCGCAGATGTCGCGCGTCAGCGCCGAGACCCGCGCCGCCGCTTCGGCCCACTGCGGATCGTTGCGCAGCAGGTGGGCGTAGTCCTTGAGGCTGGTGCCGCAGCCCGAGGCCGTGACCAGGATGGCGTCGAGCCCGCCGGCATCGATCAGCCGGCTCCAGGCCGCAACGTTGGCGCGCGCAAAGGCCAGGCTCTGCGCCTCGAAGCCCAGATGGTGGACCAGCGCACCGCAGCACCCCTGCCCCGGTGCTTCGAGGACCTCCACGCCCATGCGGGCCAGCAGGCGCGTGGCTGCCTGCTGGATACCCGGCGCCAGCACCGGCTCGGCGCAGCCGCGCAGAAAGACCACCCGGCCGCTCGGCGTTTGCACCGGCGTCCCGATCACGTGCCGGCCCGGGTCGCGTGCGACCGTGGCCAACTGCAGCATCGCGCGCAGCGAACGCAGCACCCCGCGGTCGGGCAGCAGACCGCGCAGCGGAGCGACGCACCGGCCCAGCCACAGGGCGGCGGCAAAACGCCGCGGATACGGCAACAGCCCGGCCAGCACGGCGCGCAGCAGGCGCTGCGGCCGGGGCCGCGAATAGTGCTGCTGGATGTAGGCGCGTCCGTGGTCGATCAGGTGCATGTAGTCGACGCCCGAGGGACAGGTGCTGGTGCAGCTCAGGCAGGACAGACAGCGATCGATGTGAGTGACCGTGGCGGCGGTCGGCACGCGCTGCTGTTCGAGCAT
>JAJFJX010000446.1 GCA_021773655.1 Panacagrimonas sp. | reverse complement strand
TCGCGTTCGGTGCGTTCGCAATCAGCGCCCGCAGACGCCGGTGGGCGCCTGCAGGCGCTGGACGATCTGCGCGGGCGGGGCCTGATCGACGAGGCCGAATATCAGCGCAAGCGCCAGGACATCCTGGACGCACTCTGACCTGAACATTGCGGCACGTGCTGCACGACGCGTCGATCCCGCCCCCGATGGCGGTGGTGACGTCGGGGCCGGTCGCAGCGCAGGACGTGCAGGACGCGCAAGCCTGGGCTTGCCGCGCTGATCGCGCGTGATTCAGGCCGCGCGGCGGGCCAGCAGACCCGACTTGGGGGGCGGCTGGACGCGGGTGGCCTTGACCGCGTTGGAGCGGGTCTCGGTGATCTCGAACCGGTAGCCGGCGATCTCCACCTTGCGACCGGGCTGCGGGATGCTCTCCAGCTTTTCCAGCAGCAGGCCGTTGATGGTCTTGGGGCCGTCGGTGGGCAGCTTCCAGCCCAGCGAGCGGTTGAGCGTGCGCAGGGTGACCGATCCGGAAACACGGTAGCTGCCATCCGGATCGGCGTAGACGTTCTTGATCCGCGTCGCGGGGTCGGAGGTGAACTCGCCGACGACCTCTTCGAGAATGTCCTCCAGGGTCACCAGCCCCTGGATGTCGCCGTACTCGTCGACCACGAAGCCGATGCGCCGCTTCTGATTCTGGAAGTTGAGCAACTGCTGATTCAGCGGCGTGCCTTCCGGAATGAAGTAGGGCTCCTTGGCCAGCTCTACCAGTTGCCGGGTATCCAGCCGCCCCTCCGACAACGGCGTGAGCAGGCGCCGGACATGGATCACGCCACAGAGTTCGTCGATCGATCCACTGAACAGGGGCAGTCGGGTGTGCTGGGTGGCGACGATCTGCGCACTGATCTGGTCCCAGGGCTGTGAGACGTCGACGCCGACGATCTCGTTGCGCGGCACCATGATGTCTTCGACCGTGCCCTTTTCCAGGTCCAGGATCGACAGCAGCATCTTCTGGTGGCGTTGCGGGATCATCGCGCCCGCCTCGGTCACCACCGTGCGCAGTTCCTCCGCCGACAGACTGTGCTGGGCCGCATCTTCCGGGCTCACGCCGAGCATGCGCAGCAGGCCGTTGCTGATCAGATTGACCACCCAGACGATGGGAAACAGCAGGCGCAGCAGCGGCCAGAACACATACGCCGCCGGCAGGCCGATGCGCTCCGGGTGCAGGGCGGCCATGGTCTTGGGCGTGACCTCGCCGAATATCAGCAGCAGCAGGGTCAGCGAGCCGGTGGCCACGGCGATGCCGGTATCGCCGGGAAACAGGCGCAGGCCGATCAGAGTCGCGACCGCCGCCGCCAGGCTGTTGACGAAATTGTTGCCCAGCAGGATGGTGCCGATCAGCCGGTCGGGGCGATCCAGCAGGCTCTGGGCCAGGCGGGCGCTGCGCTGGCCAGCGCGCGCCCGGGTCTTCAGGCGGTACCGGTTCATCGTCATCAGCCCGGTTTCCGAACCGGAGAAGAAGGCCGACAGACCCAGCAGCACGAACAGCAGCGCGAACAGCGCGGGTAGGGGGATATCGTTCAAGTGGTGGGTGCAGACCCGGGCGGCAACACCTTGCTTGTTACTGAATGGGGCCGGAAACTGTCAAGGTGAGATGCATTAACAATGTCTTCAAACCCAATGTTTTCCAAAGATTTGTTCCAGGATCAACTTGCTTCCGAAGTAGGCCAGCACCAGGGTTGCGTATCCACTCAGCGCCCAGCGGATGGCGGTGCGGCCGCGCCAGCCGTGACGCCAGCGGCCCCACAGCAGGACCCCGAACAGGGCCCAGGCCGCCACTGACAGGATCGTCTTGTGAGCCAGATGCTGGGCCAGCCAGTCGTGCACGAACCACAGGCCCGACAGCAGCGTCAGGCTCAACAGCACGAACCCCACCGCGATGAGCTGGAACAGGACCCGTTCCATGGTCTGCAGGGGCGGCAACCGGCTGCTGGCGGTCGGCACCCGATGGCGGTGCAGCAGACGGTCCTGGATCGCCAGCGCCACCGACTGCACCGCGGCCAGCGTGAGCAGGCCGGCGGACAGCAGTGACAACAGCACGTGCAGGCTGACCTGCCATTGTTCGACACGGACCTGGCTGACCGGAGACGGCGCCAGCGCCGCCCAGATCGCGAACAGGGCGGCCAGCGGGTAGATCGCCGTGCCGTTGACGGCAATCGGTTCGCGCAGCGCGAACAGCCACAACAACACTGCGGACTGCCAGGCGAACAGCGAGGCCGCCTCGGTGACACCGATGCGCAGGCTGCCCTGATGCACCAGCCCGAAGGCCAGTGCAGCAAAATGAAGTAGCAGCGCCAGCGGCACCACTCCCAGCGTCCAGCGCGGCCGGGACCAGGCCAGAAACGCACTCAGGCCGTACAGTGGCGCGGCAAGCAGGGAGGCGGTCAAGGCGGTCATGCGAGCGGCCAGCATAGCACTGGCCGGCGGCGCTTCTGGCCGTCGGACGGCGTGCTAGCATCGATGCAAAGCCAAGAGCGCAGCAAACCATGCGGATCGAGGTTCTGGGATGCAGTGGAGGCATCGGTCCGGGCTTGCGTACCACGAGCCTGATGCTCGATGGCCAGACCCTGATCGACGCCGGGACCGGCGTCGGAGACCTGGAACCGGCCGCGGCCCGCAACATCCGGCGCGTTCTGCTGACCCATGCCCATCTGGATCATGTCTGCGGCCTGGCATTCCTGGCCGACAACCTGTTCAGCGTCATCGACCGCCCAATCGAGGTGCTCGCCCGGGGCGAGACCATCGAGGCCCTGCGCCGGCACCTGTTCAACTGGACGCTGTGGCCGGATTTCACCCGGATTCCGTCCGAACGCACACCGACCCTGCAACTGCGCAGCATCGAGCCCGGCACGGCGATCGACCCGATCGGCGAGGTCGGTGTTTCCAGCTTCGAGGTCTGTCACACCGTCCCTTCTCTGGGCTACGTGCTTCAAGGGCCTGCTGCGACGTTCGCATTCACAGGCGACACCGGCACCTGCCCGCGGCTGTGGCGCGCGCTCAACGCGCTGCCGAAGCTCGACCTGCTGATGATCGACGTTGCATTTCCCGATCAGGAGGCGGAGCTTGGTGAGCTGGCCAAGCACTACACACCGGCCTCGCTGGCGCGCGATCTGGGCGAGCTGCGCCATCGGCCGCAGTTGCTGCTGACGCATCACAAGCCCGGCAACGAGGCCGAGCTTCTGGCCCAGTGCGCCGAAACGCTGCAGGGCTGGTCGATCCGACATCTGCGACGCGGAGATGTCATCGAGATCTGAACGCCGCTAAGCTTGCGGCCGTTTTTCCCCAGCGCGACACCACAATGTTCGAAACCCTGACGCAACGTCTGACCCGCACCCTGGACGCCATTCGCGGCCAGGGCAGACTGACCGAGGATCAGATCAACACCGCGGCGCGCGAGCTGCGCATGGCCCTGCTCGAAGCCGATGTCGCGCTGCCGGTGGTCAAGAGCTTCATCGAGCGCATCAGGTCGCGCGCCCTGGGCGCCGAGATCACCGCCTCGCTGACGCCGGGCCAGGCCTTTCTCAAGGTGGTCCAGCAGGCGCTGACCGAGGCCCTGGGCGGGACCGCCGAGCCGCTGAACCTGCGTGCGCAGCCGCCGGTGGTCATTCTCATGGCGGGCCTGCAGGGGTCGGGCAAGACCACCACCACTGCCAAGCTGGCGCGGCGCCTGAAGGAAGAAGACAAAAAGAGCGTGATGGTGGTGTCCTGCGACGTCTACCGGCCGGCTGCCATCGAGCAGTTGCGCATCGTTGGCGGCCAGGTCGGCGTCACCGTGTTTCCTTCTGAAGTCGGACAGAACCCGGTCGACATCGCGCGCGCGGCGCTGGCCGAAGCCAGGAAACAGTACGCCGACGTGCTGATCGTCGATACCGCAGGCCGCACCACCGTCGACACCGAGATGATGTCGGAGATCAGCGCCCTGCACGCGGCGCTGAGCCCCACCGAGACTCTGTTCGTGGTCGACAGCATGACCGGACAGGACGCGGCCAACACCGCCAGGGCGTTCGCCGACGCCATCGAACTGACCGGTGTGGTCCTGACCAAGGTCGACGGTGACTCCCGCGGCGGCGCCGCGCTGTCGGTGCGCACCGTCACCGGCCGCCCGATCAAGTTCCTCGGCGTCGGCGAAAAGACCGACAAGCTGGAGGTGTTCCACCCTGATCGCATCGCCACGCGCATCATCGGCCAGGGCGACGTGCTGAGCCTGATCGAAGAGACCACGAGGAAGGTCGACGCCGACAAGGCACAGAAGCTGGCGAAGAAACTGACCTCCAAGCGGGGCTTCGATCTGGCCGATTACCGCGAGCAGATGCAGCAGATGCAGAGCCTGGGCAGCTTCGAATCCATCATCGAGAAGCTCCCCGGCGGCGCGCAGATGCAGGCGCAGTTGAAGAACGTCAACGCCGAGAAGGAGATCGGCCGGACCGTCGCCATCATCAACTCCATGACCGCGCAGGAGCGCAAGTTCCCCGACCTGCTCAAGGCTTCGCGCAAGCGACGCATCGCCGCCGGCGCCGGCGTCGAGGTGCAGGAGGTCAACAAGCTGCTGCGTCAGTTCGACACCACCCGCGACCTGATGAAGAAGATGGCGGGCGGTGGCATGGCCAAGCTGATGCGCCGCTTCGGCGGAAAGTTGCCGCCGGGCTTGCTGCCCCGCTGAGCTTTCGGAGCTTTCAGTCGCCGACCCTGAGCATGGCACTGTAATCCTCGGCCACCGGCAGGCCGCGCGAGCCGAAGATCCAGGATTGGCCCTCGGAGTCGGCGCTGGTCCACCACAGGCTGGACGGGCCGCGCCCGGGGTTGCGCAGCGCTTCGAAGGCCAGCGTCGACATCAGCGAGGGCACTTCCTCGGCACGCCGCAACTGTAGCTGGCCGAGGTAGGGTGCCAGATCGTCCTGCGGCCGCGGGCGGGTATCGTCCAGCATCAGCGGAGATGCCAGCGCTTCGAGCCGCTCCTCCAGGGTCTGTACCGAACCGTCGAGGTCGAGCATGGTCACCGCCTCGGATTCGAGTGATACCAGCCATTCGGCGAGTGTGCCGAAGGCCAGGTCGTGCAGGCCCTCGGGGGTGACGCCGTGGGCGATGGTGAAGGGGAAGTGGCGATTGGCGCGATCGACGCTGGACATCAGCAGGCCGACCCAGGCGTTGTTGCCGCACAGGCCGGGTGCCAGGCAGAAATGCCAGACCGGGCTGTTGAGGTAGCTGGGCAGCCAGTCCTCGCCCATCAGGGCGCGGCTGCCGTAGATCACCGACTGCAGCCAGTCGTCCCAGGTGCGCACGAAGGAGGATGGCAGGCGGCGCCCTGCGAAGTCGCCCAGAAAGGGCAGCTTGCCGTACCAGCCTGCGACGGCCGGCAAAGTGCCGTCGCCGCGCTCCTGTTCCTGCACGCCCATCAGCCCAGACTCTGCGGGCAGCGGAACTGTTGCAGTTCGCGCAGTCCGTAGGGGTTCTGCACGCTGCCGGCGGTGACTTCGAAGCGTACCTGGCGTCCGTCCAGCGAGAAGGTCACGAACATCTTTTCCGGCTGCGCGGTGCGCTCCACGGTGGCCTTGTCGAACAGCCGGAACAGCGCCCAGGGTCCTTCCAGGGTGTAGCCCGAACCCGAGGCGCCGGCCGGTTCCACCGACAGGCGCACGATGGAGGTCCCGTCTGGGCCCGGCCACTGCACCCATTTGGGCACGGCCGGCCCGTGGCTGTAGGTGATGCTCTGGCCGTCGACTTCGAGCAGGAAGCGGGTGATGCCGGCGTCCATGCGCACCGGCTTGAACTCGTAGCGGTAGCTGGCCTGCTGGCCACCGCGGAAGAACACCCGCTTGATGGTGTCGGCACGCTCGAAATTGATCAGCGATCCGGCGAATCCCATCGGCACGCCCTCGACCTTCTTCAGGCTCCAGGGCTTGGTGCTGGTGTCGACATAGGGCGCCAGGTCGGACTTGAAATAGTCGTCGATCTTGCCGCCCGGACCGAACAGGGCACCGAAGTCGTCCGCAGTCACGTCACGACTGCTGCCGGAGCTGAACGGATAGCGGTTGCTGGTGGCCTGGGCGCAGAAATCCCCGAACGCCTGTGCGATGCCCTGCGAAAGGTTGTCGCGCGTCTGGCCCAGCACCAGGCTGGTGCCGGTCGCCGACAGGTCCTGCAGCACCGACTTGAACGGTTGAGGCATGCGCGCGGCCTCGGCCTTGACCCGGTTGGGTGCATCGCTGGGCGGCGGCGGGTTGCCGCCCTGCAGCGCGGTCTCGGTATTGCTGAGCATGATGTAGACGTCGTTGACCAGCTGCAGCGCGCCGTCCATGGGCGCGGGGTTGCCCTCGCCGGGGCCCAGCACCCAGGCACGCAGGTTGGCAAAGCGATCATCGACGATGCTCTCCACCGTCTTGCCAGCGGCGGCATCCCTTCGCGACGAGGCGTCGTCGCTGCCGAACAGGTTGCGCAGGCGACGCTTCTGTTCGTCGAGCTTGTCGGTGGTCCGGTCGCCGAAGTTCTTTTCGTTGTCCTGCTTGGTGGACAGGGTGGTTTCGCGCACCAGCGCTTTCATCAGCAGCGGCATGGGCGAGTCCGGCGCCGACAGGATGCGTGCGATCTGGATGCTCTCGGACAGGGTGTCGGGCCGCTTCAGGCCGATGTCGGAGATGAAGTTGTCCCAGGTTTCGGCGTAGTCCTGCAGATAGAGCCGGCGCACCGACTCGGCCACCTTGTCGGAGCCCAGCATGGCCTCGGCGGATTCCACCGCGTCGCGCTCCTGGCCGGTGCCCAGCACCCAGGACTCCTCCTTGGCCAGTTGTCGCGAGACCTCGCCGACACGGGACTGAAAGGCGTTGTGATAGCCGTCGAACGAGAACATGCCCGGGACGCCTTCGGACAGCGGTTTGCCGCTGCGGCGCCGGAACACCAGCGGGGCGCTGGGCCCGCCCTTGGCGGCGACGGTGAATTCGGGGTAGTCCGAACCGATGCCTTCCCGCTTGAGCCGGCTGTAGACCCGCTGCGGCAGTTCGTAGCGGCTCAGCGCGCTGCGCGCGCTGGCCACCAGCATCGGGTCGGCCGGCAGGGGGGAGGAATAATCGTCCTGGCGCAGCAGCGCGCGCAGGTGCATCGACAGCGCCTCGCGCTGGTCGGTGCTGACGTCGCGGGGCAGGGTCATCTCCCAGTCGAACTCGATCAGGGTGGCTGCGTACTCCGGGTCCAGGCGGGTGCGATCCTGCAGCATCAGGTAGGTCTTGAGCACCTCGTAGGTCTGCTCCAGGTCATCGGCCGGGATGTTGCGCAGCCGGTCCTCGATGCGATAGATCAGCCGTGGCAGGAAGGCGCTGCGCAGCAGATTGCGATAGGCCTGCGATGCGCCCGCTTCCAGCTTGCGGCCCTGGTACAGGCCGGCGGTCATCGACATCGGCACGCCATCGATCAACGCGGGTGTCCATGGCACTTCGCGCACCGCATCCAGGGTCGGCAGCAGCGGCACCGGATTGCTGTCGGCCTTGGACGGCAGTCCGGAGACGTCCTGGCGCACGGCCTGCGCACGTTCGGCCACCTCGCCGACGTAGCTGCTGTTGCGCGAGTACGACACCACCCAGGCCAGCAGCAGCGCCACGCCGATGAACCCGCAGGCGGCGTAGCCGACCCAGTGCAGCATCTGGCGGCGCTTTTCCCATTTCAGATTGGTGCCGGCCAGCGCCTGCTCGCCGAAGATGACGTCGGTCAGCAGGCGGGTGAGGAAGTAGCTGCGGCCGCTGGAGGTCTGCATGGCCAGCGGGTTGCCGTCGAACCCGAAGGCGCGGGCGATGTTGCCGACCACGCGATCGATGGGACGACCTTCCTGGGTGCCGCTGGTCAGGTAGACGCCGCGCAGCAGCGGCGCGGCGCCATAACGCGAACTGACGAAGACCTGGCCCAGAAAGTCCAGCACCACCGGCTTGAGGACCGCCACCTGCTGCGGGAAGCCAAAGATCAGGGCGCGCTTGCCGAGGTCTTTTTCATCGCGCAGGCGCTGCGGCTGACGCTCGAACAGGCGCTGCATCAGGCCGTTGAACTCGCCTTCCATCGACGCCAGCGGATCGGGTGCATCGGCCTCCTGTGAAAACGGGAAGGTGGTGCCCCAGACCTGCGCGCGTTCTTCCTTGCCCAGGTCGGAGAAAAACTCGGTGAAACCGGCCAGCAGGTCGACCTTGGTCACCAGCACGTAGACCGGAAAGCGGATCTGCAGGCGTTCGTAGAGTTCCTCGATTCGCGCCCGCGCGGCTTCGGCATGCGCGGCGCGCTCGCGCGGCGACTGCGTGAGCAGGTCGCCGGCACTGATGATCAGCAGGATGCCGTTGATCGGACGCCGCGGGCGGAACCGCCGCAACAGGTCCAGAAACCCGCTCCAGGCTGCCTTGTCCACCGCCTGGTCGGAATCCTGGGTGGTGTAGCGGCCGGCGGTGTCGATCAGCACGGCCTCGTCGGTGAACCACCAGTCGCAGTTGCGAGTGCCGCCGACGCCCTTGATCGCCTGCGCGCCGCCGGCCTTGTCGGCCAGCGGGAATCGCAGGCCGGAATTGATCAGGGCCGTGGTCTTGCCCGATCCCGGCGGACCGATGAACACATACCAGGGCAGTTCATATAGGTACTGGCGGCGACCGCGCGACAGCAGGCCCTGCAGCCCGCCGGCGCGGCTCGACAGCCGCAGCTTGCGCAGCTTGGCCATCGCCTCTTCAAAGCGCTCGGCCAGCAGTTGCACCTCCTGCTGCGACTGGCTGGGTCCTGCGGCGGCGGCGGCCGGTGATTTGGTCAGGCCCTCGACCAGGCGCTTGCTCGCACTGCGGGTGCGCCACCAGCGCCAGAGGCGCCGCAGGCCATAGATCAGGATGAACAGGCCAATCAGCAGGGCGCGGACCCAGACCGACTCCAGCGGTCGCCAGCCGCCGACGGCCAGCAGCGGTCCGACATACCAGACCACCAGCGACAGCGCACCCAGGCCGAGCGATCCGATCAGCAGCGGGTGGGTAAAGAAGCGGAGAATTCGCATCATGCGCAGCGATTCCTGGAGTTGGCGGGGCGCGCGGGATTCATTCGACCAGCACCTGGACTTCGACGCGACGATTCTTGGCGCGGTTGGCCGCGGTGTCATTGGGCGCGATGGGCTCGGATTCGGCCCGACCCTCGGAACGGATGCGCCCCGGATCCACGATGCGGGCCATGCGCTTGGCGACGGTCTCGGCGCGGGCCGTTGACAGGTGCCAGTTGGACGGGAAGCGCATGGAGCGGATCGGCGCGTTGTCGGAGTGCCCGATCACCAGCACCCGTCCCGGGACCTGGTCGATGGCCTCGGCGATGCGATCGATCAGCGGCACCATCTTGTCCGGCACCGTGTCGCTGGCCGGCGCGAAGAAGCCGTCGGAGCGGATGGTCACCACGCTGCGGTCCTCGTAGTCGCCGACGTCCACGTACTGTGCCGCGATGTCCTCGGCCAGCAGGCCGCGCAGCCGCGGTGGCACCGGCTTGGGTGGCGGCGGCGCGACCCTGCCCTCGGCGGTGGGCGCCTGGATGCCCAGGATACTGGCAAACACCGGGTCGGACTTGCGATTGAGCAGCGTGCTCATCACCACAAAGGACAGGGTCAGAATCAGCGCGGTGGCCGCGGTCACCACCCACAGCGGAAACAGGCTGATGATGGCATTGCGACCCAGGGCCGCACCTTTCCAGTTCACGGCCAGGTCGCGCTCACCCTCGCCGCGTTCGCGGCGCAGCACCTCGAACAGGCGTTCGCGCACCTGCAGCAGTTGCGACTGGCCGTTGTCGACCACCCGGAAGCGGCCCTGGAAGCCCAGCGCCAGGCACACTTCCAGCAGTTCCAGCAGATTTCGGTTGGGGCCCGGGTTCTCGGCCAGCTTGGCCAGTAGCTGGAAAGTCTTTTCGCCTCCCCAGCCTTCGTTGTGAAAGGTCACCAGCAGGCTTTGCGCGGCCCACTGGCCGGAGCCGCCCCAGGGCGTGTTGGCGGCAGTCTCGTCGACAAAGGTGCACAGCACGTAGCGCGCCGCCACGATCTGCTCGGGCGGCAGATTGGACTTGCGGGCCCCGGCCTCGAACGCACGGATGCCGTTGACCAGGCTGGCCTTGACTGCATTGGGATCGGCCTGGGCCGAGGTGCGCAACTGCGGAATCAGGTCCAGGATCGGCGTGGCTGCGGCCAGCAGCGGATTGGACCCCACCGTCTCCGGAATGGGCTCGATCGGAGCCGCTGAGGGACGCGCTGCAGGCGCCGGGCTCGGTCTCGGCGCCGGCTCGGCGGGCCGGGGCTGTCCGCGCCGCGGCGTCGGCACCATGACGGTGCGATCATCCGAGCGCGGGGCAAAGGGATCATCAGGGTCGGTCGCCATCGAGGGTGCCCCAGCTAGTTACGAATCGCCCAGCATTCCATTTCCAGGCCGGGGAAGTCGCCGGCCACGTGCATCGCCAGGGCCGCCCCGCGTTCGAGCTGCTTCCACAGGTCGCCGCTGCGGTCCATCTCGAAATAATTGAACCCGGCATGGAACGGGATCTGGCGCGGCGCCACCGGCAGTGGCTTGAGCGCGATGCCCGGCAACTGCATGTTGACCAGATCACGCAGCTTTTCCGCCGGCCCCAGCTTGGCCTGGGCCGGGAAGCGGGCCCGCAACTGCTCCGGCGGCACCTGGGCATTGACCGCCAGGATGAACGCCGCGGTGCGTACCAGGTCCGGGTCGGGAATCACCGCCACGCGGACGCCGAACTTGCGCTCCTGCAGTTCGATGGGCACCGCCTTGGTTTCCAGCACCACGCTGAGACTGGCGCGCAGCTCCTTCATCAGCCCCGGGAAGCATTTTTCCGGTTCGGGGTGCAGATACTGCGGGTAGGCGACCGGTCGGCGGTTGTCGCGGAACGTGGCAAAGTCGCCGGCCATGGTCACGCCCAGCGCATAGAACCGTTCGGGGTGCAGCACGCCGACATTGCGCAGGTGTGCGATCAGCGGCTCGTACCGGTTGACCGTCTGCAGGAACAGGAAATCGGAGATCTCCGCCACGCCGCCTCGGCCGGGATGCGCCAGGCGCGAGGCCAGGGCCTCACCGCGCTGGTGCAGCATGCCTTCTATCTCCTGCAGGTAGGCTGACAGCACCGGGCTGACCGACACCGCCAGGCTGGGCGGGATGTACTGCCGGTCCAGCACCACCAGATTGTCGGCACGGCGTTCCACCACGCGGGTCACGCCCAGGGTCACCCAGCCATCGGTCTTGTCGCGCGCCGTCAGCAGGCGCAGCTTGAGTTCGCCCACCCGCAGGGGTGCGCTGCCTTCGGAGCCGCTGTTGTGGTCCGTCACCTCCAGGTCCTGCGCGCGGTAGCGGGCGAAGCTGCCGGCGTCCTCGCCCTGGGCATCGACCTCGGTGGAGCCGTAGCGCCGCGCCGGCACCGCCAGCATCAGCAATTCGTTCTTGCTGTCGGCGGGAATCTCCAGCGCCAGCGGCGCGCCATCGCAATCAGGGAAGTCGAATGCAGAGCCGTCCGGCAGCACGCCGCGGGCCGCGGTGAGGGCCACCTTGCCCAGTGCCAGAGCGGATTCGTCGATATCCAGGTGGGCAAACCCCCAGGGATGGCTGCTGAGCTCGCCCACGCGGGTTTCGAGTACGCGCTCCAGATATCGGTCGTGCTGCTGGAAATGCTGGGGCTGAAGGAACATTCCCTCGGACCAGACAACGCGCTTGCTCCAGGACATGGTGTGGGGATCCGGGTCGATTCAGTTGGCTTCGGGTGCAGACCCGTCATTTACTACTTACTGTCTGAGGTTTCGTGCGACAGGGTGATGGCGCTGGCGCCTGCATTGATCGCGAGCACGCCGGTGGCGCCCGCCGGCAGCGGCACGAGGCTGCGCCAGGTCGAGCGTTCGACGTCGCGGTAGGCGGCCATCACGGCGATGAAGCCGACGTCCGGCGCGTACTCGCGCGGCAGCACCTGGGTCTGCCCCGGCTGCAGGATGAATTCCTCGCGCCTGACCAGATCGCCGCCCAGGACCTGTTCGTCCTTGTCGTAGAGCGCGAAGAAGTCGGCAGCCTCGAAGCTGTCCTTGGCGCGCAGCGCGTACAGGCGGATCAGCAGCGGCGAGGGCCTGCCATCGAGGTCGGGATTCATCTGCGCATCGGCGATGGTGGCCACGTCCAGGCGCGCCGGCATCGGCTCGCTGGGCTTGTCGCCGCCGAAGCAGCCGGACAGGCCGGCAACCGCAAGCACGGCAATGCAGGCTACGTGCAGGCGAAGGGTTGGAAGTCTGATCATCATGTCGGCTGGAAGGTCGCAGGGTCGAGCAGGTTAAGGGTTCTTGCGCCGCTGGCGTTCCAGCGCTGCGATGTGCTCTTCGTATGCGCGCAGGAACTCGCGTCCGAACAGTGCGTGAAAATCTTCCTCGGCCTCCAGCGCAACCTGGCGATAGTGTTCGCCGAACTGATCCCACAGTCTGGCCTTGCGATTGCCCGCCAGCATCGACAGTCCCCCCTTCTCCGGAATGCGCGCCTCGAGTTGTGCCGGGTCCAGGCGCTTGAGCACGCCGGACAGGGCGGCGCGCAGGCCGGCCATGAAACCGAATTCGTGCGAGCGCAGATCGCCGTAGGCATCACGCATGGCCTCTTCGGCCTCCATGAAGCCGGGCATGGCCGGGCCGAACAGGTAGCGCAGCGCAAGCTTGGCGTCCGGCGAAAACTTGAGCGGATTGTTTCGGCCGCTGGCGATCATGGTGACGTCTGCCCGCATCTCGCGCTTGACCGTGCCACGTGCGTTGAGCAGTGCGATGGTGCCGTCGGTGGCTTCGTGCAGCAGGCGACCGAGTCGATGCATCAGTTCCGGCGACAAGGCCTCGATCTTCAGATCCTGGGCATCGAGGCCAGCCACCAGGGCGTCGAGCAGTTCGGCCTGATCGGCCGGCGCCGCGGCAAGGGTCGATGCAGGCGTGGCCGCCGGTGGCGGTGGTGCCGGTGGTGGCGTCGGTGTAGGGGGGGGCTCGGGTTTGGGTTCGGGCCGCGGTGGCGGTGTCCTGGGGACTGGCGCGACCTCCTTGAGCGGCTCCGGGGCTGGCGCCGGAGTCGGCGCTGGCGGCGGTGCCGGCTCGGGAGCGGCCGGTCCGGACTGAATTCCGAACAGGTTGTCCAGATCCAGGTCCAGCTCCGGCAGGTCTGCACCCGCCGGGGGTGCCGGAGTCGGGTCGGTGGGCGCCGGGGATGACGACGGCCCGGTCCCGGTCTGCTTCGGCGCCGGCCGGGACGGGGTGCCGGGGAAGGGCGCATTGAGTTCCGGCACCTGGTCCGAAACCGAGTCCTGATCGGCCGCCTTGCGCGGGCTGCCCAGCCACTGGGTGAGCCCGCTTTCGTGACTGCCCGGCGCTGCCGCGGGCTTGGCCAGCGGACTGTCCTTGAACGGATCGGAACCGCCGCCGGGTGTCAGTCCATACATCGCGTCCAGGCTGCCTTCACCGGGGGCCCCGGGACTGGAATGCAGGCCGCTGAAGATGTCGTCGGGCAGCTCGCCGCTGCCGGGCAGATCGGGCTCCGGTGTCGGCGCTGCCATGAAGTCGAAATCGTCGGGCAGGCCGCCGGGCGGCGTCGGCGAGCGCCCGGGCGTCGGTGCCGGGCTCGGTGCGGGTGCAGGGGTGGCGGAAAAGCCCAGGTCGGCAAAAGGATCCGAAGACGATGGCGACGGCGCGTCAGGCGCCGCGCGCGCGCCGCCGAGAAGGTCGTCGAACGGGTTGCCCGTGCCGCTGCCGGGCGGCGGGCGGGCCGCGGGGGTGTCCGACAACAGGCCGTCGGCCACCGTGGGTGCTTGCGCGGCGCCGCTGTGGATCTCCAGTTCGAACGGGCCGATGCTCAGCTGGTCACCGCCCTTTACGGCGATGGAATTGCCCTTGCCGACGACGCTGCCGTTGACACGCAAGGGGTTGGTGCCGTGATCGGTGATGGTGAACTGCTGGCCGTCGTATTCGAGCTTGGCGTGCAGACGCGATACCGAGCGCTTGTCGTCGGTCAGCACCAGCGTGCAGTCGCCTCCGCGGCCGATCGTGCCGCCGGCTTCGTCGAAGCTGATGGACTGTGGTGTGGACGGTGGCCGACCCTCGATCCTGACGACTTCGACCGTGATCACGCTGCGCTTCCCCCTGCTACGTTTTGTGTCCGCAGTTTACGTTGACTCCAATCAGACGGTGACCCCGGCACGTCCGGTGCCGGTGCCGGTCTGGGCCGGAGCCTGCCCCCCGTGGAGCTTGCCATCAGGCGGCCGCGTTCTGCGGTGTGAGGCGCAGATGATAGGCGCCCATCTCGATCACCACAGGGTGTTCGACCGGGATTTCCTCCCCCATCACCAGGGCTGCGCCTTCCAGCAGCAGCGGATTGGTACCGCGGCTGATCAGTTTGATGACGCCCTGACGCACCGCAATCTGCGCCTGGGTCCTGGAGATCGTCCGCTGCGGATCGGGCAGGCTGAGCACGTTGTCCGGACCGCGGCCGATGGTGCCGCCTTCGGCGCCGATCACTATCGCGACCGGCGGCAACGGCGCGGTGCCGTCGATGGCAACCACTTCTACGTGCAACATGCCTCAGGGCGCCAGGAGCAGCACCAGCGGCTGGCTGGGCACGATGCGGCAACCCGGCGCATTGGTGCTGTTCTGCAGGGACATGCTGGTCAGGCGGGTGGCCGGCATGCCCATGATCAGGACCGTGAACGCACCGGTGAGATGCCGGCTGGGACCCATCACGGTGCCGGATGCAACGCCCAGCGCGACTCCGGGGTTGTCGCCATTGGTCATCGGGATCGTCGTGGCCATGTTGTGCGCCGGCGCCCCCATGATCAGCACATTGGGCACATTGGGAATGGCCATCGGCCCCATGGCGACGTTGGGATAGGGGATTGGAATCGGGGCGGGCGCAGGCGGTGCGGGTGTCAGGCACACGTCCGGGAACGCCATGTCGGTTCCCATCAGCTGGCAGTTGGCAAACATGTGGGGCTCCTGAAGTTTTCAGCGTTCAGCCGAAGTGGATCTGGCTGCCGCGGGTCTTGACCAGCTTGTCGCCGTTGATCAGGGCGTGTTCGCCGGACAGGCGCAGCAGCTGGTCGGCCTGCTGTTCGAGGTGGGTGGCGCTGACGCGGTCGATGCCCTCGGTCCGCCGGGAGTGCTGGCGGCTGAAGTGAGAAACGCGCTCGAACACCGTGCTCAGGACCGTCCCCACCGCTTTGAGGGTGGCGCCCACCAGGCTGAGCTCGCGGCCGACGATTCGCGCACGGTCGGCGCTCAACTCGGCGTCCTGGGTGTCGACGCGGAACTGCTCGCTGCGGACGCCGACCGACTGCGCCCGGAATTCGAGGGCGCCGTCGGTGATTTCCCAGCGCGTGTCGCCCTGGCAGCGCAGCACGTTTTCAACGCCGTCCTCTCGTTGCAGCACGGCCAGGATCCACCACTGGTCGGGGGCCACCTGCAGGCATGCGACGGTGTCACCGATGGCGACCTCAAGCAGGCAACTCGCGGCGCGTCGGGCCGGCGCCTGCAGGCCACCGCTGCTGACGGTCAGGCCGTCGCCCGTGAGCGCGGTGACAATTCCGACGCAATGGGTCGCCGGGATCGGTCGTGCCGCGCGCATGCGATTGATCGCCCCCGGCTTGGCGGACCGGGGTCGGGCGAGGGTGGAAAGGGTCGGGCTCATCGGAGTCTCCGCAGATGGATATTGGGTCATGGCCTCAGGCGCGCGGCGGCTGCCAAGCATCAGCCTGCGCCTTTTTGGGATCGGTCTCCAGCGCACGGGCGCGGTCGCTGAAGCGGGCATCGATGGTGCCCGCGCCGTGCAGGATGGTGCGAAACATGATCGCCTCCGTGGCGTCCACCTGCGCCAGATCGGCCTGGCTGAAATCGGCATAGGTCAGATCGGCCTGTCGGAACTGCGCTCCGGCCAGGCGGGCGCCGGCAAAATGGGTCTGGTGCAGGTTGCACAGGTCGAAAATGGCGCCGGGCAGTTCGGCGGCGGTGAACAGAGCCTGTTGCAGGTTGGCGCCGGCAAACCGGACCTTCTCGCCCCGCACCTTGCAGAACAGTGCATTGGGCGCCTGGGCGCGGGTGAAATCGCAGCCGTCCAGCGACGAGCCGGTGAAATTGCACTGTCTCATCGCAACGCCGGCAAAGCTCGAACCATCCAGGGTGGTGTCGTTGAACTGGCAGCCCTCCAGCAGCAGGCTGTCGAAGCGCCGCGCCTTGAGCTCGGTCTTGGAAAACGTCGTCCGTTTCATGCGCGCCCGTTCCCAGCTCAGCCCGCTCATGTCGCATTCGTAGATCACCGCGTGTATCCAGCGGGTGTCGTCCATGCAGGCCTGTTTGAGGCTGCAACTGCTGAACGTGGTCGATTCCATGTTCGCAAACGCCAGTTGTGCGGCGTCCATGTTGCACTGCGAGAACACAGCCATCGACAGGTCGGTGCCGGCCAGGTGGGCACGCTCCAGCACGCATTCGGAGAAAGTCGCGCCGGGCAGATGGCTGCGATGCAGGTTGGCATCGGCCAGAAAACAGCGGTTGAAGGTGACCTTGCGCAGGCTGGCGCGTTCCAGGTCGGCACCGGCAAAGTTGCACTGATCGAACACCGCCTCGCGAAGATCGGCGCCGCTCAGATCCGCGCCGGAGAAGTCGCACTCGCTGAACACGCCGCCCGCAAGATAGGCCTCGTGGTAATTCGCGCCTCGAAAATCGCGTCCCAGCAATTGCTCGCCGAATGTGACGGCGTAGGCCAGCAGTTTGGTGTCCAGCGGACCGGTGGCGGTCATGCGGCGGCTCCGGCCGGTGGCCGGCGGCGCGGGTAGATGCGTGCGCGCTCCAGCACGGCGCCTTCGAGGCGCGCGTTGGTGTCGAGAATCACGCGCGACAGGTCGGCACCGAACAGGTGGGCGTCGCGCAGGTCGGCCCCGCGCAGGTCCGCGTTGTGCAGGATCGCGCCGTTGAGATCGGCCCCGGCCAGGCGTGCATTGCTCAGATTGGTCCGCCGCAGCAGTGCGCCCTTGATCTTGGATAGTCGTGCATCGGCACCGCCGAGGTTGGCGCCGCTGAGGTTGGCTTCGTCGAGGATCGCCTTCACCAGCCTGGCACTGGAGAGATTGCAATCGCCCAGGTTGGCGCCCTTGAGGTTGGCGCCGGAGAAATCCGCCTCCTGCAGTTCGGTGCGCTGCACGAACACGCACCCCTGCAGGTCGCCTTCGGCAAAAGCGGCACGCGAGGCCTTGCAGGTGACGAAATTGGCTGTCGCCAGATTGGCGGCGCGGAAGCTGACGCCCTCGAGGTCGCACTCGAGAAAATTGGACGCGTTGAAGCGTGCGCCGCTGAAGTCGCAGCCCTTGAGGTCCAGCTTGTGGAAGATCACTCCGGACAGATCGGCTCCGGCCAGATCGGTGCGGGTCCAGCGGGTTTCCATCAGGTCGGCGCTGACCATCGATGCGCCGCGGAATGTCGCGCCGCTGATCTGCGCGCGCATCAGCACCGCCTTGTCGAGCGTGGCCTGATCGAACACGGTTCGGTCAATGCGCGCCGACCCCAGGTTGGCATTGGACAGGTCGGCGCGAATCAACAGCGTCCCGGCAAGATTGGCGTGCGCCAGCACCGCGCCCTTGAGCGTGGCGCGGGAGAGGTTGCTGTTCTCCAGGTTGGCGCTCTCCAGCCAGGCGTCACTCAGGTTCACGCCGCGCAGGTCGAGGTTGGACAGATCGGCGCCGGTCAGGTCCATGCCGGTCCAGTTCCGGTAGCCGCCGGCCAGCAGGAACTCCAGTTCCTCGCGGCGTTCCATCGAAGTCGCCTCGGTCATCGGGCGGGCGGGCGGTTGCATGTGCGCCATGCGCAGGTAGTCGTAGCGGGAGGCCAGTTCAGCAAGGCGCAGTTTCGGCTCCAGTCGGGTGCGGTCCCAGGCTTTTCCGGATCGGGCATGCAGCGTTTGGAGTTCCTGCAGCTTCTGTTGCGCCCTGAACGCCGGCGGCCCTCGATGCACCAGATCGGCGGGGTCCAGGTCCTTTGCCTTGATCTGCTTGAGTGCATCGAAGGCTTTTTCAAGCTGGCCGACGAGTTGCTCCACGGTGGCCCAGCGCTGCTGTTCGAGCTCCTTCTGCACGCGCTCGACGTAGGCGGGCATCTCGGCCGGCTTGGGCGGTTGTTCACGCGCCGGCATCCTGATGCCCAGTGCGTCCGGGTCCTTGCCCTGCGCGCGCGCCTGGTCCCGCGCCACTTCGACGTCGATGGTCGCACGTCGGAATGTTGCATCTTCCTTGAGGCCTTCCGGCTTCAGACTGGCCGCGGCCGCCTCCATCGACGGGTCGGTGGTATCGACCCCTTCGGGCAGAAAATCGACCTCGCACAGTGAGAACAGGGCGGCGTCGGGCCCGGAGCTGCGACGATCCAGCGCGGCCAGGTAGTGTTCGTCGGTCTTGCGGTGCTGTTCGCCGATGTGTTCCACGGCGCCGAGGATCTGCGTGATGTCGCTGCCGTCATCCTCGCTGCACTCGGTCAGGCCGTGAAACACCAGAATGATCCGCTCGGCGTGAGGAAAGAACCACACCGTGGTCAGGTCCATCGCCACTTCCCGCATCGGACCCGCGGCCTCACTGCCGGGCTCGGGCTGCCGGGTCACGAAGGTGCGGACCCGGAAACCCGGCAGTTGGCCCTCGATCAGCGGCCGCGCGGGATGCAGGTTCTCCAGCAGATAGGATTCGTCGCCGCGCAGCGGCGCGCCCAGCCACTGGTCCTGCGGGGCCATGTTGAAGTGCTTCCAGCTCAGGTCCGGCGCGAAGCCCGGCGAATGTTCCTTGAACCAGGCTTCGTCGTAGGTCCCCCGATGCCGGGCGCGCTGCGGTAGCAGCACGTCCAGTGCGCCGAAGCCCGCCGGCACGATCGCCTGGTCGGGTTTGCTCAGGCGCGAGTCCGGCAGTTCCAGGTTGGGCAGCCAGCGCACGCCGTCGACATCCGCGCGCCCTCTGCCGACCGGGTTCTCCGCGAAGTCCGGTCCGCCATAGGCGCGGTCCCAGCCCAGGGGCATTTTCTCGAACGGTGCGGGGCCCATTGCGCTGCGCCCGTCCCAGTAGCGATCTCCGAACACCAGGAGGGTTTTCTCGCGATCGGCGAGGCGGACGCGAACGGCCACGGCATCGGCTCGGTCCGGCGTCGGGTAGGCATGGCCGTGGACGAGGAACTCCGGCGTGCGCTTGGAGACGCCCTCGTCGATCAGCGGCACCGCCATCTCCTGCGTGATCAGGTTCCACATCGAGGCCTCCGACCACAGCCGGCCTGCCTCGCCCTGATCCATCGGCAGGTGCAGATAGCCAGAAATGCACAGGCCGAAACGCTTGCGATACTCGATCGGCCGGAATGACAGGCCCAGTGAATTCGGCTTTACGATCTGCATGGGGGGACCGTCCGGCTGGTGCTCAAACGGGACTGTCGCGCCAGACAGCCAGATCCGATGTCGTTGTCGGTCTGCGCCATTTCATGGTTGTCCTCCGCCGGATCCGCCATCGCCGCCGGGTTCGTCGCCCGGCGTGCTCCAGTCCCGACCGGTCTGGTCCTTGCTGGCGTACTTGGCCTGATCCTGCTGGCTGATGCCTTCGGTGGAGCCGGCGTCCTTCGAACTTCCGCCCGGGTCACCCGGCGCGGTGCCGATCAGTCCGCCCACTGCGGCACCGGCGACCCCGCCTGCGGGACCGGCGACCACGGTGCCGATCACCGCGCCGGTCGCTGCGCCTTTGGCTGCCCCCTTGTCGAACAGGCCGGCCTCGGACGACAGCCGCGAAAGCCGTGCCGCGAGGCCGGGAAGTCCTGCCTCCGCGGCCGCTTCGGAAGCCTTGTTGAGCTCCTTGGCTGCGGTGTCGTACTGGTCGTTCAAGCCGGCCAGATTGATCACGCTGGTGAAGCCCGTGGCGAACGCGCCCACGCCCATGGCGGCGTATGCCGCGGCGGTTGCTGCGGGTCCGAGCGTGCCGGGGCCGGCGGCCCCTCCGCCGGCCGGCAAAAAAGTTGTCAGCGTGTTCATCTGCACTTCCGCGCCGATTGCGGTGTTGATGTGAACGCCGGCAAAAGTCTCGGACTTGATCGCCACCGCGAAATCGGAGGCGAGACCGACGAACGTATTGCAGTCCATCGAAATGGCGGTTTCGGAGTGCGTGCCGACGCGGACGCTGGATGACATCCCGACATAACCGTCCGAGCTGCTGCCGAGCACCGTCGTATCACTGCCCATCGAGGTCTGCTTGATGCTGCCCAGGGCAAAGGTCTCCACATTGGAATTGCTGACGGTGGCGACCTTGTTCGCGAACATCGCAGTGTCACCGGTAGTGGCGATGGTGAGCTTGCTCGCCTTGTGGACGATGTTGCCGGCGTCGAACAGCATGTTCGCGGCCTTGCAATCAAAGTCACCGGTCACCAGCGTAGTCTGCTTGCCACCGACCTTGGTCGTGGCGTTGCCAGCGGTTTCATCAAACCGGATATCGCCACCCTTGGTCTTGATGGCACTCTTGACGGTCAGCGTGAACGTGTCCTTGAAATCGGTCACCTGCGCCTCGCCGACCGAGATGCTTTGCGTCTTGCCGACCTTGATGCTTTGCGCCTTGTCGACGATGTGTTCCTCGTAATCCTTGACGGTGATCTTGCGGTACTCCTTGACCTCGGTTTCCTGGAACTTGGTGACCTGGTTCTTCTGGTGGCCTTCGATCACGTTGACCTGGTTGCGCTTGACCACGTGCATCTGGTCGCGACCGATATGGATCGAGTCGTCGTTCTCCACCGAGCGGGCCATGTTGCGCTCGGCGTGGATGGTGACCAGTTCTTCGCCTTTCTTGTCCTCGAACTGCAGGCGGTTGGCGTTTTCCGGCGAGCCGCCCTTGCTGGAACGGGTCAGGATTCCGGACTGGGTCTTGCAGTCCGGAAGTGTCCAGGGCGGCATCTGCTCGGCGTTGTACACCCGCCCGGTGATCAGCGGCGCGTCGGGGTTGCCTTCTAGGAAGTCGACCACCACTTCCTGGCCGATGCGCGGGATGGTGATCCAGCCGAAGTTCTTGCCGGCCCAGATCTGGGACACCCGCACCCAGCAGGAGCTCTTGTCGTCGTGCTGTCCGTAGCGGTCCCAGTGGAACTGCACCTTGACCCGGCCATACTCGTCTACATGGATCTCCTCGCCGGAGGGACCGACAACCTCGGCAGTCTGCGGGCCCTGCACGATCGGGCGCGGGGTGATGCGCGGCGTTCGGAACTGCATGTCCGAAGGCATGCACTGGAAGAAGCAGGTGAACTGCGATTCGATATCCAGCTCGGGCAGGTTGTTGACCGCCTCGACGGTCGCGACCGTAACCAGGAATTCGCGGTTCTGGTCCATGCGCACGTAATCGGCCAGGCTGAACAGGCTGCCACTGCTGATCAACCTGGAATTGCCGCGCCCCTGAATCACCTCCTGCGCCGCCTGGATCTCCTCCAGCCGGGCCTTGACCAGTTGTTCGCCGTCCGGCGGCACGATGTACTCGCCGGGATAATCGAAGACCTCGTGTTCGGACTCGCTGTGCTCGCGCTCGAACAGTGCCTTGGCGGTCAGATCGACACTGGGCGTCTTGAAGTTGTAATCCTTGAGCACCGCAACGCCGGGCTGGATCTCGCGCGTCACCGACCAGTTGAAGATGTACGGGTCACCCGTACGCGCCTGATTCTCGAACGGCCGGTAGCGGATCATCCCGGTCGATGTGTGTGCGGTGGGTGCGTCGCAGACCACCATCGTGTGCTTGCCGTCGTCGTGCTTGAAGAAGTAGTACATGCCTTCTTCTTCCAGCAGCCGGCTGACGAAATCGAAGTCGGTCTCGCGGTACTGCACGCAATACTCGCGAATCGGGTAGTTGCCGGTGAGCTGGAACTCGAAGTCCGCAACCCCGTGGTCGCCGAAGACTTCGGCGACGATGTCCTCGGTGGTCTTCTCCTGGAAGATGCGGCAGTCGCGGGTGCGGGTGAGCATCCAAAGCCAGGGCTTGATGACGATGCGGTAGCGATAGAGCGTGTCGACCATGCCCACCAGCCCGACCTGGGCGATGTGCCCGTCGATGTTGCGGCGGATCAGGCCGCTGATGCCGGTGAGCTCCAGCTTCAATGTCAGGTGCTTGCCGAGCAGATCGTCGAACGCCAGGTCGCCGCTGTTGGACAGCAGCAGCACCTCGTAGCTGTACATGCGGCCGAGGGCTTCGGTCCCGCTCACCGACTCGACCGTCGCCTCGGCCTTGGACAGGGGCCACTGGAAGTCGATGGTGCGTTGTTCGGACGCCATCGCGGAAAGCAGGAAATGTGGCATGGCTTAGGCTCCTTTGCGGGCGGACACGATCAGCCCCGCAACTGGTTTCTGGTCTTCGACTCGCAGGTGGGCCGGCGCAAGTTCCAGTTGCCGGAATCCGCAGCCGTGGAGGCAGGCTTCCACATAGGCTGCATGATGGCTGTAGCGACCGTGGCGTTCGAGCCGGTAACCGGCCTGCAGGTCATCGGTGTGCTCGACCGAGAACAGCAGCCATCCACCCGCGCGCAGGGCATTGTGCGCCGCCGCGGCAAAGGCCTCCAGGGCACCGAAATAGCACAGCGTGTCGGCGCTGGTGATGGCGTCGTAGCCGGCGGTGATGCCGGTCAGGAAACCGGTCAGCTCGGCCTCGATCAGGCGGTCGTAGCACTTGCGCTGCTCGGCGCGCTTGAGCATGCCCGGCGACAGGTCGACGCCATCGAGCGTGCGGCAGTAGCGCTGAAGCAGCGGGCCGAGCAATCCGGTTCCGCAGCCGGCGTCCAGCACCTCCAGCGATCCGGGTTGCGGGGCGATCCGCTCGGCGAAGCGATCAGCCACCAGACTCGGCGCCTGGTAGCGCAGATGAGCCAGCCGGGAATCGAAACTGGCGGCGAAGTCGTCGAACAGCCGCTTCACATAACGATCATCTGCCCGTGGCGGGGCTTCGGCGCCGCCGAAGGACGACAGCATGTGGCGGGCGAAGACGTCGTCCGGTTGGGTTTCGAGACGGCGACGAAAAATCTCCCGTGCCTCGTCCGGCTTGCCGATGGCGCAGAGCACCTTTGCCAGCCGGGCTTCGATCGGCGCGGCGATCTGCGGGGTGGCGGTGATCGCCCGATTGAAATAGTTCATGGCTTCCTGGTACCGGCGCAATGCGAACAGCAGGTTGCCGTTGGCATTGAGAATGGGACCGAAATCAGCCCACTTCTTCAGCGCCGGGCGCAGCAGCTCGATGCCTTCTTCGAAGCGGTCCGTCGCGCGCAGCACCGCGGCAAGGGCAATGTAGGGGCCAACCATGTCAGCGTTCAGACGCAGCGCGCGTCGCAGATGGTGTTCGGCTTCGCTGAGCCGGCCCTCGTTGAGCAGCACGTTGCCCAGATTGCCGTGCGCCGCGACGTAATCGGGTGCCAGTTCGATGGCCAGTCGGATCGCCAGTTCGCCGGATCGCTCTTCGCCGCGCTGGTAGCGCAGGGTGCCCAGGTAGTTCCAGCCCTCGGCGGAGTGCGGCCATTTTTCGATGATCAGCTCACACAGGTGCTCGGCGTCTTCATCACGGCGGGCCTGGTGCAGTTTCCAGGCCAGCTCGATCGCCTTTGGCAGGTCGAGCTGCACTTCGGAAGACTTGGTCGCATTGGGTTCAGGCTGCATCGTTGAGTGCTCTGACTGTTGCGTCGCGCTGCTCGGGGGAGCGACCGGGAACATCGTCCAACACGAACGCATGACATGACTTACTTGTGGCCGAACACGTGGCCGAATCGTGGAGCCGAATCTTCTGTGCTGCGAGCTTCTGTGCTGCGTGCTCTGGCGTGGGCGTACTATCGACGATGTCCGCAGCCTGCGGAAGCACCGAATGAGGATCGCAGGCCTCTCGCGTGCTGAAGATCACGATCGGGGATGGCCCTGAATTCCCGGCTTACCGGGACCAGCAGGCCGCTGCCCAGAAGCGCCTCTTGCTGGGCAACGATTGCGCAGCCAGACCGGGGGGCGTGAGCATTCGATTCGGTTCCTGATCCCGGGAACCCTGGACCGGGCGAGCAGGCGCCGTGGCTCCAGTTCGATGACAGGCGCAGAAATATCAAACTGGACTTGCGCAACATCAGGGCCATGCCCGGATTGGAAGCCATGGGCTGCACCGTGCGTGACACCGAGAATAACTTTGAATCAATAGTGCACTCGATTGGCAATGATTCCCAGCCAGTGCAGATTCTGCCAAGGCGGTCATCCACAGGGCGCGGCAGGTAATCTCCAGAATGTACGTCTGCCGGCTCTGGAGGTTCGTGAGTCATCGTCATTCACGATTTGAGCGTCAATTCGACGTGTTGCTCGTGCTGGCCTTCGGCGACGCGTCGCCGACCGATCCGGTCGGATTGAGCCCAGGCCGGTCAGGTTGCGACTCAAGCCCCTTCCTCGCTCTCCGAGTGCCGCCACCGGGCGCACACAGGTCATCGAAGGCACTGGATAAAAGCCCGCCAAAGCTAGCGTTCATCAGTCGGCGGCTTGAATAGATCGAATGTGAATCGGTGGCTCCAAAGCGCGTCGGAGGATCCGTAGAAAGTTCTGCGGAAGCAACACCGCTATCAAGAAGGAACCGAGGCTGTTCCCGGTGCATGTCAAATATTCTTTATCGCATCGTAATAACTCCCGATGAGTGGGGAAAGCTTAGCTTGGCGAACGCTGAGAGCTTTTTTTATGCCTTTGATGCCATCGACAATCCCATTGTTTACTCTGGAGACGGCACGGGAACCGCTCAGATTATTCATCCCGAACAAACTCTTCTCTGGCTTCATCAGGAATCTCAGGTCGTCTACCAGGTCTTCGGCGATTTTCTTTCGAGAAGCTGGATTCAACAAAACCCGCATGGGCCATTTGTCGCCATACTTGTTAGTCGACTCAAGGCTATCGAGGTCCTTATCGATATTCAGGAACGCCGTGTTTGGATCCATATAATCCAGCATCGAGAGTACAGTGCGCTTCCCTTTGCCCGGCTTCACCAGGATGATGTTGCCGAGGTTGAAGATGACTTTGAAGTGATGGGATTTGGACTCGCCTTGCATCTTCAACGCTATTCCACTTCCGAACGAGTGAAAACGATCTTCGTTGCCGATAAAGAAATCTCCAGCCAGGATCGCCCCGAGCTTTTCCAGCCCGCCAGATTTATTGAGCGCTTTCGTGAATTTTCTGAAAACACCGCGCGCCTCGTCCCACTCTTCGTCCGTAACTCCCCGGCCAAATGGCGTAACGATTCCCAACGTCGACATATTTACATGGGTCATCTTCGCAATATTGGTCCTGCCGCCGATGCTCGCGGTCCCATAAGTTCTGACGCATGAGTCAAGTGCCATGACGGCTTGTTTCTCGGCCTCGGTGATTGGCTTATTCAGCCCCATCCTCATGATTTTCTTCAGGTGCTGTATGTATCTGGCCTTGTTTAAAAGAAAGCTCCTGAGCTCAAGCACTTCGCCGGGAGTCAGCGGCTTCATTTTTATGCTGGGATCGATAGTCTTGATTATCGGAGCGACAGCTTTGATCTGGTCGCCGGTAACGCTGTCTTCGGCTTTCAAAATCAGGGAACTTCCGTCTCTGCCGTTTAGGAGAAAAATCTTTCCTCCTTTGAGATCTCGAACGTCGACAATATCTGAAGCAAGAAGTGGTTGGTCGACAGCCAGTGTCATGGTGTTTCTCCATTGAGGTAGGTTGGAATCAGAATCATGAATAAGAAGAATCCAATAAAGACGGAAGCCGCGGTCCGATTCAATATCCAAACATGTATTCAAAATCGCCTTCCTTGACCCCGACCCGCACTCTCTCGATAACGATGCCCTTCATCATCCGGTTGAGAAACTCGCGACTGATTTCGGGCAGCATCGTATTCGTTAGGATCGCGTCGATCATGCGGCCGCCCGATTCGCTCTCGGTGCAGCGCGACACCACCAGCTTGACCACGTCATCGGTGTATTCGAACGGGATCTTGTAGCGCGCCTCGACGCGCTTCTTGATGCGACCCAACTGCAGCTTGACGATCTCGCCGAGCATTTCGTCGCTGAGTGGGTAGTAGGGAATCGTCACCAGGCGGCCGAGCAGGGCGGGCGGGAAGATCTTCAGCAGCGGCTCGCGGATCGCTTTGGCCATGCCTTCATGGTCCGGCATCAGCTCCGGGTCCTTGCACAGGCTGGAGATCAGCTCGGTGCCGGCGTTGGTGGTGAGCAGGATCAGGGTGTTCTTGAAGTCGATCAGCCGCCCTTCGCCGTCTTCCATGATGCCCTTGTCGAACACCTGGAAGAAGATCTCGTGCACGTCAGGGTGGGCCTTCTCGACTTCGTCGAGCAGCACCACCGAGTAGGGCTTGCGCCGTACGGCTTCGGTGAGCACGCCGCCCTCGCCGTAGCCAACGTAGCCCGGAGGCGCGCCCTTGAGCGAGGACACGGTGTGCGCCTCCTGGTACTCGCTCATGTTGATGACGATCATGTTCTGCTCACCGCCGTACAGGGCCTCTGCCAGAGCAATCGCGGTCTCGGTCTTGCCCACGCCCG
>JAJFJX010000445.1 GCA_021773655.1 Panacagrimonas sp. | reverse complement strand
GAAACTCCGCCGGACCGGAATCCGGAACTGGATCCGGACCGGAATCCGGAACCGGAACTGGATCTGGATCTGGATCTGGATCTGGAGCTGGAGGCGGTGCCGGAGTCCGGGCTGGCACCGCCCCCCCAACAGGCCGGCGAGCCGCCATCGGACGATGCGCCGCCGGCCGCCACCGAAGGGGATGTCGTCGATCACGAGCTGATCGCCATCTTCGCGCCCGAGGCCGAAGAACTGCTCGAATCGCTGCAGAAGGCCTTGCAGGCCTGGCGCGAGATTCCCGGCAACATCGAGCCCGGCCAGCAGATGCAGCGCATCCTTCACACCTTCAAGGGCGGCGCGCGCATGGCCGGTCTGGGCGCGCTCGGCGACGCCGCCCATGCCATCGAGACGCGGCTGCTGGAACTGGAACGCAACGGCGCCCACCTGGAGCCTGCCGCGGTGCAGCTGATCGGTGCCGAGCTCGACCGCCTGCATCACCTGTACGACCAGGCCACGCGCAGCACCGCCCCAAGCGAGGCGCAGGTGGCCGCCGACACGCCGGTCGCTTTGGATGCAGAGGTGGGCGTGGCGCCCGCGCAGGAACCCGAAACCGCCGAGGAAGAGCTGGCCGCCTGGGATCCGCAGCTGTTCTGGAACCCGGGCCGCGACGAGGCCGCCGCCGCCGAGGCCCGTCGCGAGGCCGTGCGCGTGCCGGTGGAGCGCCTCGATGCCATGCTCAACCAGGCCGGCGAGATATCCATCTTCCGCTCGCGCCTGGAGGAGAAGAACGCCGCCCTGGTGGGCGCGCTGACCGAGATGTCGCAGACCATCACCCGCGTGCGCGAGCAGTTGCGCATGCTCGACATCGAGACCGAAGCGCAGATCGCCGCACGCGGCTTCGCCCGCGGGGGCGACGACCACTACGACCAGGGCGAAGACGGGCATCGCTACGACAGCCAGTTCGACCCGCTGGAGATGGACCGTTACTCGCGCATGCAGGAGCTGTCGCGTTCGCTGGCGGAGTCGGTCAGCGACATGGGCTCGCTGTACGCCTCGCTGGACACATCGGTGAGCGAATCCGAGGTGCTCCTGCAGCAGCAGGGCCGTATCAACAACGACGTGCAGCAGGGCCTGATGGGCACCCTGATGGTGCCGTTCACGCGCCAGGTCCAGCGCCTGTCACGCGTGGTGCGCCAGACCGCCGAACAGAACGGCAAGCGCGCGCGGGCCGATTTCGAGGGCGCCGAAAGCGAACTCGACCGCAATGTGCTCGAACGCATGACCGCACCGCTGGAGCACCTGCTGCGCAATTGCGTGGTGCACGGCATCGAGACCGTGGAGGCCCGTCGCGACGCCGGCAAGCCTGAAGAAGGCGTGGTGACCGTGTCGCTGCGTCGCCAGGGCTCGCAGTTGGCCATCGAGGTGCGTGACGACGGCCGCGGCCTGGACTTCGACGCCATCCGCAAGCAGGCCGTGCGCCGCGGGCTGATGCGCGCCGATGCCCGGATCAATCCCGAGGATCTGGCGCGCTTCGTCTTCGCTGCCGGCTTCTCGACCGCCCAGACCCTGACCCAGGACGCCGGCCGCGGCATCGGCATGGACGTGGTGGCCGCCGAAGTCAAGCAGCTCGGCGGCACTGTCGACATCGTCTCCGAGGCCGGTCGCGGCGTGCGTTTCCGCATCCGCCTGCCACTGATGCTGGCGGTGTCACAGGCGCTGGTGGTGCAGGTGGGGGAGGAACTGTTCGCCATTCCGCTGACCTCGGTCGAGGGCATCTCGCGCGTGCCGCGCGAAAGCCTGCCGGCAATGCTGCGCGACGGCGGCGACCCCCTGAGCTACGGCGACCGCCAGTACCAACTGCGGCGCCTGGGGGATCTGGTCGGCCTGCCGGCGCCGGTGCGCATCGATACACGCAGCGTGCCGGCCATCCTGATGCGGGTCGGCGACGGCATGGACGCCGACGGCCGGCGTGTCGCGGTGGTGGCCGATCGCCTGCTCGGCAATCGCGAGATCGTCACCAAGGCGGCGGGCCCGATCCTGGGTTCGGTGTCCGGCGTCTCCGGTGCCTCCATCCTGGCCGACGGCCGGGTCATGCTGATCGTCGACGTTCCGGCCCTGGTGCAGGAATCCACGCGGCGTCGCCTGAGCAACGAGTCCGCCGCGGCGCCGACCGCGGCCGATGATGCGCGGCGCCAGATCATGGTGGTGGACGACTCCATCACCATCCGCCGCGTCACCGAACGCCTGCTGGTGCGCAAGGGATATCGGGTGATCACCGCCAAGGACGGCCTGGATGCCATGGCCATGCTGCAGACCGAAACGCCCGACGCCATGCTGCTGGACATCGAGATGCCGCGCGCCGACGGCTTCGAGGTGGCGGCCTTTGTGCGCAATACGGTGCGTATCAAGCAGTTGCCGATCATCATGATCACCTCGCGTTCGGGCGACAAGCACCGCGAGCACGCGCGCAGCCTGGGGGTCAACCGCTATCTCATCAAGCCCTACCAGGAAGACCAGCTGGTGGAAGAACTGCGCACCCTGCTGCTGGAGCAGCCGCTGACCGCCTGAGGATCGATCGACCATGGCCGACACGCTGTTCGCGGTACTGATCCAGATCGACGCCGACGCACTGCTGCTGCCCAACGCGGCGGTGTCGGAAGTCACTGCCATGGACCGCTTCGAGGCCGCCGAGAAGGGCGCCCCACCGTGGCTGGCGGGGTGGCATTCCACCGCCGAGCGGCGCATCCCGGTGTTGTCGTTCGAGGGCCTGTGCGGCCACGCGCAACCGCAGAGTCACAAGCGCCAGCGGGTGGTCATCGTCAATCCGGTGGGGCAGCGTGTGCACGGCGGGGCGTTCGCGCTGCTCGCCCAGGGGCACCCGCACCTGCTCACGCTCAAGAGCGACGCGATTGCCGCGATCCCGCTGCGCGCCGCCGATCGCGAAGAAATGACGCTCTCGCGGGTGCGCGTGGCAGGGCAGGAGGCGGTGATTCCCGACCTCGAACGCATCGAGTCGGAGCTTGCCAGCCTGGCCTAGGGCCTGTTCGCGCGACGGTGCGTCCGGGTTCGGCGCGGCGCCCGCGGGTGCCCGCCAGGCGGGGAAAGAGCGGGGCGAGGTCGCCTGACCGAGCTACAATCGCGCCCCTCACGAATTCGTTTCAGGATCGAGCATGACCTTTGTCGTCACCGAAAACTGCATCAAGTGCAAGTACACCGACTGCGTGGAAGTGTGCCCGGTGGACTGCTTTCACGAGGGTCCGAACTACCTGGTGATCGACCCCGAGGAGTGCATCGACTGCACCTTGTGCGAGCCCGAGTGCCCGGCCAACGCGATCGTGGCCGAGGACGATCTCAAGGCCGAAGATGCCCATTTCAAGGAACTCAACGCCGATCTGTCGAAGATCTGGCCGGTGATCACCGAACGCCAGGATCCGCCGGCCGACGCCAAGGACTGGGACGGCAAGCCGGACAAGCTCAAGCTGCTGGAACGCTGACGGCGGCGGGATGATCGGCCCGCAAGAATCCCCCGATCCGGACCGGCCGGCGCCGCTGGTTCTCACCGCCACCGAGCGCCTGGCCCGCGAACTGCGCGAGGCACACAACCTGCAGCGTGCCGATGCCGGCGTCCGGGTGTGGGAAGCGCCGCGGGTGCAGTCCTGGTCGCGCTGGCTGATCGACACCTGGACCGCAAGCTGGCCCGACGCCCAGCTGCTCAGCGCCACCCAGGAGCTGGTGCTGTGGCGCAGCGCCATCGAACGTGACGGCACCCTCGCCCTGCTGGCACCGCTGTCCGCCGCGCGCGAGGCGCGCCGCGCCGACCAGCTTCTGCGCCGTCACCGCATCGACCTAAACGCCTGGCCGGCCTGGCAGGACGAGCATCAGGCCTTTCGTCGCTGGCGCGCGCAGGTCACCCGCCAGCTATCCGAACACCACTGGCTGACCAGCGCCGACATCGCCGGGGAGGTCTGCGCGCTGATCGAATCCGGCCGTGCCGGCACGCTGCCGGCGCGGATCGAGCTGGCCGGCTTCATCGAGCGTCCCGGCGCGGCCGAACAGGCGGTACTGGACGCGCTGCGCGCCCGCGGCGTGGAACTGCAACCGCTTGCGCCTCCAGCCGTCAGTGCACAGGTGCACCGCCACCGCCTGCCCGACGAGGCCGCGCAATGGCGCTGGGTGGCGCAACAGCTACAGCTCGCCTTGCAGCCCTGCGTGCAAACGGGTCAGCGCCCGCCACGTCTGCTGCTGGCACTGCCGGATCCGGACGCCGCCCGCGAGCCGCTGGAAGCCGCGCTGCGTGATGCCCTGCTCCCCACGCCGGGCGATGACGACGACACACCCGCGCTGCCGCCCTGGCGCTGGGCGCGCGGCCGCCCGCTGGCCGAACAGCCGCTGGTGGACAGTCTGCTTGCAGCGCTGCAACTGCAGGCCGAGCGCAACGCCCCGGCGCTGGTCAGCCGCGTGCTGCTGTCCGGCGCGCTGTGGAGCCAGGCCCAGCGTGCGCAGACTTCGGCGATCGATGCCAGGCTGCGCGACGCCGGCCGCCCGCAGATTCCGCTGGAACGTCTCACGCAACTGGGCCCGCAGGACTTGCGCGAGCGCTTCGCCAGTCTGCTGGCGCTGCTGCAAGCCGCTCCGTCCAGAGCCCTGCCCAGCGCCTGGTCGCAGCACTTTTCGCAGCGACTGAGCGTGCTCGGCTGGCCGGGCGTCGAGGCCCTGGATTCGCAGAGCTACCAGGCGGTGCGCGCGGCGCGCGGCCTGCTTGATCGTCTCGGCACCCTGGACGCCCAGCTCGGTCGCGTACCCGAAACCACCGCGCGCGAATGGCTGGGCGAACTGCTGCGTGCCACCGACTTCGAACCGCGCGCCGACCACGAGCAACCCATCTTCATCACCCGCCTGGACGAGGCCGCCACCCTGCAGGCCGACCTGCTGTTCGTGCTCGACGCCACCAGCCAGCGCCTGCCGCCGCAGCGTCGCGCCTCGCCGTTCCTGTCGCTGGAGGCGCTGCGCGCCGCTGGTGCACCCGAGGCCGATCCCGTCGCCTGGCTGGCCCGCACCCGCACCCAGGTGCAGGCATTGCTGCAGCACGTCGCCCCACAGGTGCACCTCAGCGCGCCCAGGCTCGACGCGCGTGGCGCCGAACTGCTGGTCTCGCCCCTGTTCGGCGACGCGCAGGCCTGGGCGGACGCCAGCGCTCCGGACGCACTCAGTGCGCTGGAGGCCAGCCTGCCGCAGGACCCCGCCGCGCGCCCCCTGCAACGCCTGGACGCAGACCCGGTGCCGCCGGTTGCCGCCGATGAACAGGCCGGCCTGCGCGCCGACGCCGCGCTGTTCAAGGCCTGGTTCGAATCGCCGTTCTTTGCGTTCGCGAAATACCGCCTCGGCGTCGAATCGCTGCCCGAACCCGCCGCCGGCATGGACGCTCGCGTGCAGGGCAATCTGGTTCACGCTGCGCTCGAAGCCCTGTGGGAGCAGATCGGCGACAGCCGCAATCTTGCAGCGATGCGCGACGCCGGCACCCTCGACGCGCGGATCGACGCGGTGCTGGATGCCGAAATCCCGCGTCTGCTGCCCGCCGCCGACTACGGCGCCGCGCTGATCCGACTGGAACGCGAGCGTGTGCGTCACCTGCTGCAGCAATGGTTGGCACACGAGACCCGCCGCCGTGATCCGTTCCACGTCCGCGCCATCGAGCCCAACGCCCGGCCCACCGTCGCCGGCCTGCGCCTGCGGCTGCGCCTGGACCGCGTGGACGAAGTACAGACGCCCTACGGCGCGCGCTGGCTGGTCATCGACTACAAGACCGGCCGCCACGCCGAGCCGCGCGGCTGGAAGGCCGAGCGCCTGGAAGAACCGCAGTTGCCGCTCTACGCAAGCTACGCCGCCACCCTGGCCGCCGGCGTCCCGCAGGTGGACGGCATCTGCTTCGGCCATCTCAAGGACGGCCACCCCGCGCTGGCCGCGCAGACCAGTTGGCGCAAGAAACTGATCAACGATCCACCCGCCGACACCGACGGCGAATGGCAGGCCAAGCTCGGCCAGTGGCGCGTGGCGCTGGAAGCCGCCGCGCAGGGATTTCTGGCCGGAGAAGCCGGCCTGGCGCAGCGCGTCAAGCCGCGCTCGCACTACGCCGACCTGCTGCCGCTGGCCGCGCAGGGTGAGGACGACGATGCGGACGGGGATGAAGGCGACGCCTGACGGGCTTGCGGCTTCAGCCGGTCATTCCGGGTAGGGCGGTCAAGCGCGATGAGGGGGTAGCGCACCGACTCTCTCGACAGCGCCGGGCACCGCGCGGACAGCCGCGCCGAGGATGCTGTCAACGAGCGGAGCCAGATGGACCATGCGATTTGATACTGCGCGCACCACTATGATCCCAAATGGCAACACCTTGATGTTCTGCTGAAACTCCAGACTGCGGTCCATTGTGACGAAGATTTCGCAGACCTCTCCTGCGCGTTGGAGAAGCTCACCGTTCTTCACGCCGGACCAGCCCAGGCGGTGAACGGTAGAGACCTGATGGCCTGCGAGGAGGCTTGCGAAGTCAGCCGGAAAATTCTCATCAAGCAGGATGCGCATCCGTTGCAACCCGTTCAAACGCCGCGTCCAGCAAGGCAATCGCCTGTTCTCGCCCCACCGACGGGAACTGGCGAAGAAATTCCTCAAGCGTCTCCCCACCTTCCAGATAATCGAAAAGCGAGCGCACGGGAACACGCGTTCCTACGAAAACAGGTGTGCCGCTCAGAACGTCCGGGTCTATGTGGGTAATGCCGGTCAGGGAAACCATGTGAACCTCCTGCGTCGCAACCAGTATAGGCGCGCCAGGAGTCCCACCGGGCAGCGACCGTTCAGTAGCGCAGCCAGTTGCGCAAGGCTACTGCAGGGTGTCTGCACCGACGACCGGCGCGGGTCACGGTACCGTCCTTGAGACCATTTCGCGGCGATCCGGCAGCTGCCGGAATGTCATGCCTTGCACCACCTGAATTCGTAATCCCCGCCCCCCTGCCTGCGATACGGTTCCACCCCAGCGGGCACAGCATCCGCGACCACAATGGCCGGGCATCGGAACTACACACGGAGGACAACAAAATGGCAATGACCGATCAAGCAAAACGGAATCTTGCTGTCGCCGAGCGCTACATCGAGCTTTACAACTCCGATCCGGAGAAGTTCGTCCGCGAGTGCTACCACCCGGACTACAACCTCAACTGCATGGGCGTCGGATCGTTTGAAGGCATCGACAAGTTCATCGAGATCGAACAGACGGTTTGGGATGCCGCGCCCAACCGAAGGATGCACGTCGTCAAGATGCACGCCACCGACACCGCGGTCAT
>JAJFJX010000444.1 GCA_021773655.1 Panacagrimonas sp. | reverse complement strand
CAGCCAGGTCAGCGGCGCCAGTAGCCAACTCTGCCGCGACGGCCAGCTCGTCCGCATCCGCTCGGGCGTCTACCAGTGGGCCGAAGGATCCTTCACCGCCCGCCCCGCTCCTCGACCTATCCCGCGCCAGCGCGCTCGTCGGGTCGAGCACCCCGCTTCTCGCCCGCCCGCTCCCACCCCCGCGGCGAAGCCGGCCCGGCCGGGCCCGTCTACGACTGCACCGGCGGCCGCCGACCGGTTCGAGCAGCTGTTCCCGCGGGGGGTCACGATGACCGCCGAGCTGCTCGCGGACTTCGAGAGGTGGGCACAGCTCACCGAGAAGCTGACCGCCTACGCGAACGCCTCCTAGAACCTGGCCGGCGCGACACGGCGGCCGGCGGCGGGGTCAGGATCCCCGGGTGTCGGGTTCCTCCGTGGCGCGCCGGGCGTCGATGCGGGCCAGGACGAGCTGCATCTGCTCGGCGGCCTCGCGGCGCAGCGCGGCGCGTTCCTCGGAGGCCTCCCGCCGCAGCTCCGCCACCTCGGCGTGGTGCTCGGTGCGCAGCTGCTCCAGCTCGGCCCGCACCCGGTCGGTGGTCTCGCGGTCCTCGCTGGCGCGCCGCTCGGCGGCCGCCTTGTCGGCCTCGGCCCGGGTTCGCGCCCCGGTCGCCTCGGTGACCTCCTGGCGCGCGGCGAGCAGCTGCGCTGCGGCGTCGCGGCGGGTGGTCTCGGCGACCTGCTCGGCGGCGGCCACCCGGGCGTCCGCGGCGGTCTGGGCCTGGTCGATCTCCTGCCGGGCCTGCTGGGCGCGCTCGGTGAGCACCCGGTCCCGCTCGGCGTCCACGTCGCGCCGGTGCTGCTCGAACTCGGCCCGGGCGGCCGCGATCTGCTCGGCCGCCTCGGTGCGCACGTGCTCCAACTCCTCGCGCGCGGTGACCTCTGCGGCGGCGGCCTGCTCGGCGCGTTGGCGCTGGTCGGCGATGGCGGCGTCGGTCTCCGCGGTGATCCGGGCGATCGTGTCGGCGGTCTCTGCTCGCACGGCCTCGACCTCGGCCAGTGCTTCCTCCGCGGCCGCGTCGGCCTGGGCCCGCTGCTCGACCTCGTGCTCCGCGCGGCGACGCTCCTCACGGGCGAGCCGTTCGGCTCCCGCCTGTGAGGTCTGCGCCTCGGCGACCCGCACGCTCGTCTCGCGCTGGACCTGCTCGACCTCGTAGGCCGCGGCGTCCGGATCGGCGACGGTGCGCGCGACCTCGGCGGCGCGCTCCAGGATCGCGCCCATGCGCGCCTGCTGGTCCTCGGTGGTGCGCCGCGCGTCGGCGGTGAGATCGGCGAACTGGGCGAGCAGCACACCGAACGACGCCCGACCGTCGGTGACCGGCCGCTCCGGGCTGACCACCTCGTCGTCCATGCCCTCGGCCACGCCGCCGGCGCCGGCGCGGGCCAGCGCGCGGCGCGCGGCGAACGCGCGCGAGCGCGTGTGGTCGGGCAGATCGCAGTACAGCGCAGGTCGCCCGGGCGTCCCGGACCGCTCGATGGGGCGGGCGCACATCTGCGCGCCGGGGCCCGTCGGGAACTGGCAGGTCTCGCTGGGCCGCTCATCTGCCGGCCGGGACTCCTCGGTCATACATCCATCATAGCGTTTCGTCAGTAGCAAGACAATAACGAAACAAAACAACGAAACAGAATGACGGAACGTATTCCAGCTCGGCTACGCGGGCGGCTCGGGGCTGCTTCCGCTGGAAGCGCCACTGCCGTTGCCGCTCTGGACTCCGGGCGTTGACGCGTACGCGTCAAACGGGTGGCCTCGGCTGTCCGGCCGGGCGGGGTCGGGCCGGCGGCCGGGCGGGGCGGTGTAGGTCTGCTCGGGGTGCGCGGTGGCCCAGCGTTGGGCGCGCTCGACCAGCTCCGTGGCGGGCCAGCCGATGGCGAGTGGCTCGACGTCGCGGCCGGGTGTCCAGTGCTCGCGCAGGTCGCGGCGGCGTGCGAGCTCAGCGCGGTCGCGGTCGAGCAGCGGGCGGGCGGCGATGAGCTCGTGGGCGTGTTCGGGGCAGGCGAACGCCCACCACACGCTCCAGCGGTACGGGCGGTGGTCGGCGCGGTTGAAGTACAGGCCGGCGGCGCCGACCGGGTGGGGGCACGGGCTGGGGGCGGTCCACACCCCTTGCCGGTAGGCCCCGCATGACGGGTCCTGCGGACGGAACATCGCGAGCTTCCCCTTCTGCCCATGCCGTCCGACGGCGGTGGTCGGACGGTGTGGGCCGCGGGGAAGGCGGCGCCGAGCGGCAAGGCTACGCCCGCGGCCGCCCGGTGAGAGGGGTCGGACGCGGCGCTGGTGTCCCTCGCGTCGGTGGCGCTACTCGTCGTCGCTGTCCTGCTGGTCGGTCTCCTCGGGGTCGTCGGTGGTGAACTCGGTCGCGCAGATCCCGCACAGGATCGGGCCTGCGGCGAGGACGGCGCGGGCGACGCGGATGCGGCGGGCGGGGTCGCATCCGCAGGTGGCGGCGGGGTTGTTGCGGCTGGTCTTGCCGGTGCCGCCGGTGGGTGCCTCGGCGCGGCGGTAGGCGGTGATCGCCTCGGTCAGCGCGGCCAGCTGGGGGGCGTACTCGTCGGCGGTCTGCGCGGGCACGGTGGTGGCCGACCATCCGCGGGCGCCGTCCTGGGTGACGGTGATGCCCATTTCCTGGGCGAGCGCGGCGAAGCGCCGGTTGTGGTAGCGGCCCTGGCGGCTGGTGTCCTGGATCCGGCGGGCGCTGGCCAGGCCGTGCCCGGCTTCGTGGAGCAGGGTGCCGAGCACGCCGAGCGCGCCGTGGCGCAGCCCTTCGCCACCGACGAACAGCTCGGCCATGCCCGCGGGCGGCTCCCCGTCGCTGGCCGTGTCGCCGGTGCCGGTCTCGGGGTTGGTGGTGTGCCAGCGTTCGGCGGCGAAGTGGCCCAGGTTGACCTCTCCGCGGCGGGCGCCGATGGTGCCCGATCCGAGGGTGAGCACGACGTCGGGCACCTCGGGGTGGCGGTGCTGGATCGCCCGCCAGGTCGCCGCGAGCGCGGTGACCAGAGCCTCGGTGATCGACACCCCGGCGGTTGCGGTGTTCGTGTTCATTACGGGGCCTCGATCGGGTCGGCCACGGTGCCGGTGGCGCGGCGGCACAGGGCGGTGGCGTCGTGGTGGGAGAACTGCGGCACCGGGAGCCCGTCGGCGACCAGCCAGTACCCGGGTGGGGCACAGCGGACCTGCTCGGTGCAGCCGGGGCAGATCAGGTCGTCGGGGTCGACGAAGCGGGCGGGAGGCCGTACGTCGTGGTCGGCGCGTCGCTGGGTCGGGATGTGGGTGAGGGTGCTCGGCATGACGGTGGCCTCCTGCTGGTCGTCGGGGGCCTGGTGGCCCGTCCCCTTGGGGTGGCGGGGGCGTGTTTCCCCCGCCGCCTTGGGGCGTCCCAACACGGCCGTGGAGGCTTGCGGTCAAGGGCGGCCGAAGGCCGT
>JAJFJX010000443.1 GCA_021773655.1 Panacagrimonas sp. | reverse complement strand
TCCGCCAGGTGCGAACCGCATCAGTGTGCCGCAGCGCGTGCCGGCGGCGCGACGCCAACGACCCTGACCGTGAGTTCCTGCCGGTTCGCGTTCCGGCGTTGCTCGGTGCGAACGGTCCGGACCCTGGTTCGACCGGGATCCGGGATCCTGGGTCCGGGATCCTGGGTCCTGGGTCCTGCGGGCCGGAAGCTGCCTGCCACCGTCTGGAACGCTGTCTGCTGGTCTGGCTATTCCAGGCTATTGCCGGCTATTCCTGCCGATGCACGGCCACTGGCCCGAAGCCCTGGCACACGGGGGTGATCGACAGGGTGTTGACGTTGACGTGGGCGGGCCGTGACGCCACCCAGTACACCGTGTCGGCGACGTCCTCGGGCGTCAGCGCCTGGGTGCCGGCGTAAACCTGCGCAGCGCGGGCGTCGTCGCCGAAACGCACGTTGGAGAATTCGGTGCCGCCGGCCAGGCCGGGTTCGACATCGGTGACGCGCACTGCGGTGGTGTAGAGGTCGGCGCGCAGGTTGAGCGAGAACTGCCTCACGAAGGCCTTGCTGGCGCCGTAGACATTGGCGCCGGGATAGGGCCACTCGCCGGCGGTGGAGCCGATGTTGATCACGTGTCCGCGATTGCGCGCCACCATGCCGGGCAGCACTGTTCGCGTCAGCGTCATCAGGCCCTTGATGTTGGTGTCCACCATCTGTTCCCACTGGTCCAGCGAAGCGCGATGCGCCGGTTCCAGACCCAGCGCCAGGCCGGCGTTGTTGACCAGCACGTCGATGGCGGCGAAATCCGCCGGCAGGGTGGCGATGGCCGTCTCCACCGCGCGGCGCTCGCGCACGTCCAGTTGCAGGCACCAGCAGGGCACCGCGAGTTCTGCCGCCAGCGCCTGCAGGCGCTCTTGGCGGCGCCCGGCAAGGATCAGGTGGGCGCCTTCACGGGCGAAACGGCGGGCAATGGCGGCGCCGAAACCGGCGCTGGCACCGCTGATGAGAACGATCACTTCAGACTCCTCCGTTGCAGGTTTGAGAAAAATGGTTGGAAACGTCCTTATGCGCAGCGTGCTGTCACGCCAGTGAGACGCTTCGCAATCAGGGGTTGTTCTGCGAGTGCGGTTGCCAGAGCGGATTTTCGTGTCTGGCATGGCGCGACGTCGAGGCGTGGTGGAGTTGCGGCATGCAGGCGCATCACAGCCACGCGCCAAAAAATGCCGGCAACACCTTCGAGCAGGAGTGCAGCACTACACTAAGTGGCACCTTCTGCAGTCGTCGCGTCGCCCGGTGAGGCTCCATGCGCCTGAACAAGTTCATCTCCGAGACCGGCGTGTGCTCGCGGCGGCAGGCCGACCAGTGGATCGAGGCCGGGCGCGTGCGCGTCAACGGCGCCATTGCGACCCTTGGCACGCAGGTGCTGGACGGCGACGAGGTGCGGGTCGACGGCCGCGTGGTGGGCGCCAAAAGCAGCGCGGTCTACATCGCGCTGAACAAGCCGGTGGGCATCACCTGCACCACCGAGCGCCACGTGGCCGGCAACATCATCGACTTCGTTGGCCACGCGCAGCGCATTTTTCCCATCGGCCGGCTGGACAAGGATTCCGAGGGCCTGATCCTGCTCACCAACCACGGCGACATCGTCAACGAGATCCTGCGCGTGGAGAACCGCCACGAGAAGGAATACGCGGTGACCGTCGACCGGCCGTTTCCGGAGCGCTTCCTGGCCGACATGGCGCGCGGCGTGTTCCTGCGCGAACTCGGCGTCACCACGCTGCCCTGTAGCCTGACGCGCGTTGGCGCACGCAGCTTTCGCATCGTGCTGACCCAGGGCCTGAACCGGCAGATCCGTCGCATGTGCGAAAGCTGCGGCTATCGGGTGCAGCGTCTGCAGAGGCTGCGCATCGTCAACATCCGGCTCGGAAATCTGGCCAGCGGGCAGTGGCGGGACCTGAGCGAGGCCGAACTGCGCGACCTGCTGCCGGCCCGCTTTGGCCACGGTGCCGTGCTGCGCTGACCTCACCCACCCCGCGCACCCCGCGCACCGGCCGGCCTCGATGCGGCACAAGCGGATTCAACCGCAAGCACCGGAGTGCGGCGCGCCGCAGGGTCCACAACAATGCACTCCAGGGTTGATCACCAGGAGCGCGACATGAACACCCACGCCGACAACAAGTTGCAGCGCGCGGTGCAGATCGAAGCCGATCCGCGCTGGTCGCGTGTACTGGCGCGCGACGCCAGCGCCGATGGCGAGTTCTGGTATTCGGTGCGCAGCACCGGCGTGTATTGTCGGCCGTCCTGCGCGGCGCGGCCGGCACGGCCGGAGAACGTCGAATTCCACTCCAGCCAGGACGCGGCGCGCGTGGCGGGTTTTCGACCATGCAAACGCTGCAAGCCGGAGCAGCCGTCACTGCAGCAGCAGTACGGCGCGCTGGTCACCGTGGCCTGTCGCGAGCTTGCCAACGCCCAGTCCCTGCCTCCGCTGGACGCCCTGGCGGCGCGCGCCGGACTCAGCGCCTTTCACTTCCACAGGGTGTTCAAGTCGGTCACCGGCCTGACCCCGCGCCAGTACGCGCAGGCGCACCGCGCTGATCGCATTCGCACGCAACTGGGCCGCGGCGGCAAGATCACCAATGCGATCTTCGACGCCGGCTACAACTCCAACAGCCGCTTCTACGAGAAGTCCGCCGAAGTGCTGGGCATGAAGCCGGCCCAATATCGTCGCGGCGGTGCGCAGCAGGACATCCGATTCGCCATCGGCCAGTGCACCCTGGGCGCGGTGCTGGTGGCCAGTACGGCAAGGGGCGTGTGCGCGATCCTGCTCGGCGACGACCCGGATACGCTGGCGCGCGACCTGCAGGATCGTTTCGGGCAAGCCAACCTCATCGGCGGCGATGCCGGCTTCGAATCGATGGTCGCCGCGGTGATCGGGCTGGTCGAATCACCGAAACATTCGCTGGACCTGCCGCTGGACGTGCGCGGCACCGCGTTTCAGCAGCGCGTGTGGCAGGCACTGCGCGAGATTCCGCCGGGCACCACGGCCAGCTACACGGACGTCGCGCATCGCATCGGGCAGCCCACCGCCGTGCGTGCCGTGGCACAGGCCTGCGGCGCCAACAGGATTGCGGTGGCCATCCCCTGCCATCGCGTGGTGCGCAACGACGGCGCGCTGTCCGGTTACCGCTGGGGCGTGGAGCGCAAGCGCGAACTGCTCGAACGCGAAGGGCGAGCCTGATGGATGGGACCCCGTCTTTCGATGCAGCGTCGCGCCTGTCGGCGTTCGACTGGCCGCGGATCGAACGCGATCTCGACAACCGCGGCTGCGCCACGCTCGAAGGCCTGTTAGACCCGGCCCAATGCGTCGCGCTGGCGGATCTTTACGACCTTGATGCGCGCTTTCGCAGCCGTGTGGTGATGGCGCGCCACGGCTACGGCCGCGGCGAGTATCGCTACTTTGCCTATCCGTTGCCGGATCCGATCGCGGGCTTGCGCAGCGCGGCGTACCCGCGTCTGGCGTCGCTGGCCAATCGATGGAACGCGACCATGAAACTCGACGTGCACTACCCGGACTCGCATGCGGATTTCCTGGCCCGCTGTCACGCCGCCGGACAGACGCGGCCGACGCCGCTGCTGCTGCGCTACGGGCCCGACGACTACAACTGCCTGCACCAGGACCTGTACGGCGAGCACGTGTTTCCGCTGCAGCTCGCGATTCTGCTGTCGCGGCCGGGCGAGGATTTCAGCGGCGGCGAGTTCGTGATCACCGAACAGCGGCCGCGCATGCAGTCGCGGGTCGAGGTGGTGGACCTGCAGCAGGGCGACGCGGTGATCTTCGCCGTACACCAGCGGCCGGTGCAGGGCAGCCGCGGCAGCTGCCGCGTGAATCTGCGCCACGGCGTCAGCCGCGTGCGCCGCGGTCGGCGGCATACCGCCGGCGTGATCTTTCACGACGCCAGATAGGCTTTGCGATTCGGCAGCAAGCAGCGGAGTGCCGACGCCTCCGGCGTCGCTCAAGGTGGCGACTCCTTGTCGCTCAGCGAGACTTTCGATGAACACCGTCGCTCCGCCCGCCACCATCGCCGTCGAACCCGCCGTCCTCCACGCCGGCACACCGGTGGTGCTGATCAGCACCATCAACGAGGATGGCAGCTCCAACCTCGCACCCATGTC